>CAILMK010000130.1 GCA_903835275.1 uncultured bacterium
AAGAAGATTATTATTACAATAGATGGATTCTCATCCTGCGGGAAGAGTACATTGGCGAAGGATCTTGCGAAGAAACTCAAGTACCGTTATATCGATACAGGAGCCATGTATCGTGCCGTGACATTATACTTCCGGAGAAATAATATTGCTCTTGATAATGTGGAAGCCATTGAAAAAGCACTGCATGATGACATTCATATTGATTTTGAATACGACAAGGAAACAGGAAAACAGATCATTATCCTTAATGGAGAAAATGTTGAAGCTGAGCTTCGCACTCCGAATATATCCGATAATGTAAGTGCGGTCAGTGCAATAAAAAATGTCCGTACCTACCTGGTTCGCCAGCAACAAAAGCTTGGTGCAAAAAAGGGCATTGTTATGGATGGGCGGGATATTGGTACAGTGGTTTTTCCAAATGCGGAATTGAAATTATTCCTTACGGCTGATGAGGATGTCCGCACACAAAGAAGATACGATGAATTGACGGCAGGTGGAACTGTAATAGAATTTGAAGCGGTTCGTGAAAATTTATTAAAACGCGATCACATGGATTCAAACCGTGAAGAAAGTCCGTTGAGGAAAGCGGACGACGCCATAGTTCTTGATAACTCACATATCAGCCAGGATGAGCAGGTAGAATGGGTGATGGAACATTTTGTTGGTATTGTAACTGAGGCGTAGCCTTCGACATGCTCAGGCAACAATCAACATTTTCAGGAGGCTGAGCTTGCCGAAGCCACAAATATTTAAATATCCAATTGAACAGTATCCTATATACTCACGATCTTTCTCAACTACTTCCAATAGTAGAAGGATATTCTGCCGTTTTCATCCTTGTAGATTCCAATACAGAAAAATATTGTTTGCCCTTGCTTCCTGAAGAACTCAAGGGAAAAGATGTAATCATTGTTCCTGCAGGAGAGGAAAATAAAAATCTTGCGAGTTGTACAAAAATCTTGCATGTCCTTACTGAAAAAAATGCTGACCGCCATGCTTTGCTTATAAATCTCGGCGGTGGAATGATCACTGATCTCGGTGGATTTGCTGCCTCTACTTATAAACGCGGAATCGATTTTTTTAATGTCCCAACCAGCCTACTTGGTATGGTGGATGCGGCAATAGGAGGGAAGACTGGTATCAACTTGGAGAATTACAAAAACCAGCTTGGGACATTCCAAATTGCAAAGAATGTAATTGTCAATGATATTTTTCTTGACACCCTCCCCGATGCTGAATTCAAATCTGCATACGCAGAAGTTCTGAAATATGCATTGATTGCTGATAAGGAAATGTGGAACGAATTAAATTCTGTGCCGGAAACCAGCAGGGAAAGGATGGACATAATTAAACGTTGTATAAACATCAAAAATGAAATTACCCTGAGCGACCCGCATGAAAAAGCTGAACGGAAATTGCTCAATTTTGGGCACACTGTTGGTCATGCGATAGAGGGCTTGTCACACGAAAAAAACAAACCCGTTCTTCATGGCGAAGCCATTGCAGCAGGCATGATGGTTGAAAGCTATTTATCAATTGCCAAAGGTGAACTTAGCGAACCTGAATTCATTGAAATACTTTCCAAAATAAAATTGTTTTGTAATCCTGCAAATATTGATGATTTCAGTATTGAAGAATTACTTGCTTTTATGCGACAGGATAAAAAGAACTATAAATCTGAGATCCGTTTTTCTTTACTGAAAAGTATCGGCGATGGTATCTTTGATATTGGTATCAGCGAGGAAGAAATTGCAGAAGCAATTGGTATTGTATTAAAGTAAAGAAAATGCAACACCTGAAATTTACATACATTCCGGGAATTATTAAAGGAGACATAGATCTCCCTGCTTCCAAAAGTATCAGTAATCGTGTTCTCATTATCCGTGCGCTTGCAGGGAATTTTGAAATAAATAATCTTTCTGAAGCTGATGATACAAAAATCATGTTGTCAGCCCTTTCATCAAAAGATGCTGATGTTTTTATAGGTAATGCTGGTACGGCTATGCGTTTTCTCACAGCATATTTTGCCATTGGAAATCAAAAAAAAATACTCCGTGGTGATGCGCAAATGAATCAGCGTCCGATAGCGCCATTAGTAAATGCGTTGAAATCCATTGGAGCAAAAATTGAATATGTGGCTAATGATGGTTTTACTCCGATCAAAATTTCACCATCAAAACTGGATGGAAATTCAGTTGA
>CAILMK010000131.1 GCA_903835275.1 uncultured bacterium
AAATCCCCCGCAAAAATAAAAAGGGGCCGTAAAGCCCCTTTTATTTTTATACTTCAACGAAGATAAATTGTCTTTAGATTTTGCTGAAAACTAAAACCCCCACCACTGTTTCCGGATACCCATATAGACTCCATCCTTGCGGATTTCCAATGGATAATGCTCAACGAAATATCCCTTGCCGGAGGCGGGACCACCATCCTTTAAACGAAAACCGATGCGATGAAAGGGACATATTACATTTCCCATCTCATCGCACCGGCCTGTACTTAATGAACCACCTGCATGAGAACATCTGTCATCTATGGCAAAAAACTTATCCTGCCATTTCCCGATGCAAAGTTCCTTTCCTGCCGCCGCTAAAAACAGAAGCTCCTTTTCCTGCGGAAAAGTATTTTCCATTTCCCAAAGGGAAGCGATCCTATGCCAGTGGTACGATGCCAATTACATTCCTTTCTTGGTAGTATCTCCGCCAGCAGGAGCAGAAGAACTATCCATCATTTTGGAATCACCGCCTGCAGCAGGCTTATCTGATTTGTCATCTTTACCTTTCATGTCTTCCTTGCCCATTGCAACAAGCCATTTGCCATCTACTTTCTTAAGTTTGATGGAAGACTCCTTGTCGTGGCCTTTCTCTTTGTAAGTAACTGTTGCAGCATCACCATCAATTTTTTCACCGGTCATGGTAAAATCAGGCTTTTTGTTCTTAACGGAATCAGGCGCCATGGATGCGAAACCTGACATCATGTCAAGAAGCTTTCCTGTTTCAGGAGTGCAATACTTTTTAGCTTCTTCAAATTTCATCTGGCCGGTTGCGGTCAGGAATTTTTCAGCAACAGACTTCGGGCTGCTGCCACTGTTACAAGCCGTAAAAAATGCGATTACGCCAAGTAGCATTAAAGAGAAAATACTTTTTTTCATGTTTTAAATATTGTTGAGTTAATTAGTAAACGTAGCTATATATTTTCGTTGAATGCGGGTTGATATATATATCGTCACAGGCAACGTACTTTTTTCCTGAAACTTCGGACAAAGGTATATAATTTTTATCATGTACGATGCCGTTAATTATTTTATAAACGAATTCCGTACAGTACATTTTATCATCGGTGGTCAGATCGAAATCGGTATCAAATTCAAGCCCTGCCTTGTAGTACGCGGATGCGGCAGAATCCATTTTATTAATTTGCAAACTACTGAGGTCCAGTCGATAAATGCCGAACGAATGGTTATTATCGGGGTTACAGAAGGTGGTAAGGGATTCCTTTCTCAGCTTGTTTGTTATATTTTCCTCTCCCCCTATTGAATGATAGACGTAGGGCTTTCCATTAATAAAAGTAATGATACCCGCATGGGAATAACGTGAATCTTTTTTGGAAAAATGCGCCAATGAATTGCTGATAAATCCCCTGCCATGACGGAAAATAAGATCCCCGGTTCTCAGAGAATGTATATCCGGACAAGCCTTTTGCCACTCCTCGTTTTTTCTTTTTTCCGATAATTCTGCATGCTCCTTTTCATAGAGTGAAAAATATCCCCATGCCGCAGTGCAAACAAGGATAAACACCAGCGATAAAGCGCACCACTTAAAAATCTTTCTCTTCAAAACGGAAATTTACAATTTGGAAAAAGGAATATATCCGATGCCGGTT
>CAILMK010000132.1 GCA_903835275.1 uncultured bacterium
GAGTGTCCTTGGGGGAACAGCCTTGGCTTCTTCCAATAATGACAGTTTTAATGTTGAATGGGATTCCATTGGCACGGGCTATATCATCCTGAAGGACAGTATAGGTTCTTCATGCTCTTTTACGGATTCTTTAAAATATTGGTGCAACCTAATTCTGCCAGCGCCAAAATATCCTTTTCGGGATCATGTATTGCGGATTCTGTTCATTTTAAGTCCATTCTGGGCTCCGGGAATTCTGCAAGCTGGAATTTCGGGGATAATAATTACTCTTCTTCCTTTAATCCGGCACATCATTATGCCTCTACAGGAAAGTATATGGTTTCATTACTGGCTACTGATAGCATTGGATGTAAGGATACAGCCTTCCTGACCTTGAAAATAGATAGTTCATGCCTGAATACTGTTTATGGAATCATAAGCACTTCTTCGGGTACTCCTTTAAAGAATAGCCCTGCATACGTTGTAAGATTCGATTCCATAGATACTACATTGAGTATAATAGGGAAAACCACTACGGATTCCACCGGTAAATATAATTTTATCGTCAGGGATTCTCTGGTATACCTTGTTGCCTATCCTGATTCAAACACTTATCCCAGGGAAATGATTACATGGAGGGATACAGCCCTTGTATTTCAGGACGCAAGTCCTGTGAAATTAAAAACCCCTTCATCTGTAAATGTGAACTTTCATACTTTAAAAGGCGTCAACAACAGTGGAACCGGTTTGATAGGAGGGAAGGTGACTATTTGTTTGTTATGTAAAAACAATAACGGTAAACCTGCTGTAGGAATACACTTAACATTGATAGACAAAAAAGGTCAGTCAGCAGGCTCCTGTTTTACTGATAGCCTGGGGAATTTTAAATTTCCAAAGCTTGCTACCGGGAAATATTCCATTTGGGTGGATAAACCCGGAGTTGATAATAAGAAGGCTCCTACTCTTAGCATCGCTGCAGGGAACATGGTGCAGGATTCAATAAAGCTTGTACTCTATCCTGATTACCTGGATATGGTAATTACATCTGGCGTTGAATCGATTGTCTTTGATAAAGAACAACTTAACATATATCCAAACCCTTTTCAGGGAAGCACTAATTTTAACTATACCCTTTCAAAAAAATCAATGGTTAGTCTGGAAGTATTTGATTTGCCCGGAAGAAAAGTAGCAACTTTGATCAGCGGTGAACAAGTTCAGGGAAGCCACGATATTCTCTTCAATCCTTCGGAATATGGTGTTAGTGAAGCCGGAATGTTTATCATAAAGATGTCTATCGGAGATAAATTAGCCACTTACAAGGTCATTATGACCAGATAATTTCGGGTGGCATTTGTCAGGGAATCAACTTTCTCCGTTGTCCTTGAAAAATTTCCTGAAAGAATTTCATTTTCTTGGAAATAAGTGCTAAATTTGCAGTCCTTTTTTAGGGGTAGTTCTTTATTTATTTAAGATATACAAGGAGATTAAGCCGATGTAGCTCAGTTGGCCAGAGCGGCTGATTTGTAATCAGCGGGTCGGCGGTTCGAATCCGTCCATCGGCTCATAATTTGTTAATTAGGGGCAACGAAGTCACGGATAATGACTCGTTTGGTCATGCTTAACTCCTTCATTAACACAAAACGGGGAGATACCAGAGCGGCCAAATGGGGCAGACTGTAAATCTGCTAGAGTGATCTTACGAAGGTTCGAATCCTTCTCTCCCCACGTATATAAGATGATCCAAACCGGGCATCATTATTGAAAAAGTGCAGATTGTTACCCTGCACGAACGCTTCCAATCGTTCAATAATGAATTTGCTTCCATAAATACGCCGGGCAGAAGATCATAAAAGTTTAGAGAAATAATAAGCGGGAGTAGCTCAGTTGGTAGAGCATCAGCCTTCCAAGCTGAATGTCGCGGGTTCGAGCCTCGTCTCCCGCTCAGGATTGAGTCAGTGAAATGGCGAGGGAGTGAGTCAATGAGTTTTAGCTCAGTCCCTCACCGGAATTATAGCTTTCACTACTCGGGTTATGCCGATGAAACTCAGCTGATAGAGCATCCCGATGTATCGGGAGGGTCAAGGGTTAAAACCCTGAAAAGGTTGAGTTGGCAGAACAAAACGCCGATGTAGCTCAGCTGGTAGAGCACTTCCATGGTAAGGAAGGGGTCAAGGGTTCAAGTCCCTTCATTGGCTCA
>CAILMK010000133.1 GCA_903835275.1 uncultured bacterium
TGCGGAAAACATGGCATAGGAATATACTTTCCTGAATTCTTCTGTGAGATCTTTCGGAGCTAAAACATACCCCATCTTCCATCCGGTGGTATGATATGTTTTCCCAAAGGAAGAAACCACGAAACTGCGCTTTGCAAGTTCAGGATATCTGCAAATGCTTTCGTGTTTTACACCATCAAATACTATGTGCTCATATACTTCATCACTGAGGATGACAATATCCCTGTTGGTTACAATTTTTTCAAGCTGCACCATGTCTTCCTTTGTGAAAACAGTACCACTTGGATTGTGCGGCGTATTGATGATGATCATTCTTGTTTTCGCAGAAACGAGTTTCTTCACCTGGTCCCAGTTTATTTTATAAAAAGGAGGCTCCAGTTGTATGTACTTCGGTGATCCTTTATTGATTAAAATGGCAGGCATATAGGAATCGTATGCAGGCTCAAAAATAATAACCTCATCCTTTTCCTTTACAATAGTTGAAATGATCGTGTAGATAGCTTGTGTAGCACCTGCAGTAATGGTTATTTCCTTTTCAGGATCGTATTTGGCTCCGTAGAGTTTTTCTGTCTTGGCAGCAATTTTTTCCCTTAGCGGCAGAATGCCGGGCATAGGCGCATACTGGTTTTTACCTTCCAGCATGTACTTGTGGACCTTCTCAATGAGGTCAGGACGGCAATTGAAATCAGGGAATCCCTGCGCCAGGTTGATCGCATCGTGTTTTATGGCAAGAGCGGTCATTACGGAAAAAATGCTTTGTTCTATTCCGGGCAACTTGGACGATAGGGATACTGTGGAATTTTGCATCCTACAAATTTGGCTCAAAAAACTGGATTCTCCAATAGAAAATGCCTGTGAAAATTATTTTTTAACAAATATTTTTTGAGGAATTATAAGACTGATTATCAGGTGCCTTTATGCTAAATATGCTCAACCAGGCTACTGATCTTATCCAAATCAATTTCATTCATGCACTTAAAATGGCCTTTCGGGCATTTTGCATAGCCAATTTTTGAGCAGGGGCGACAAGAAAGTCCATCTACTTCGATGATGGTGGAATGCATTTCGGCGTCTGCATTTTTGCTTCCGAAGTAAGGGTACATACCGAATTCCGGAATAGTATTTCCCCAAACGGAAATGATATGTTTTTTAAATGCTGCAGCAATATGCATCATGCCGGTATCATGGGTGATTACGCATGCTGCATTTTTTACGATGTATGCAGATTCATTGATGTTTATTCTCCCGCAATAATTTATGATTTTTTCAGGATATAAATTATTCAAACGCTCACCGGTTTCTATTTCTTCCTTACCCCCGAGTAGAATGATTTTATGATTTATTTTTCCACATAGTTCTGCGATCTTATTTTCAGGCAATCTTTTGGTGGCATGATTGGCGCCAATGGCAAATGCAATGTAAGAATTTTTATGAATGGGAAGTATTGCATCCGATATTTCTTTCTCTGAAATAAAATAATCCAGTCCTTCGCCATCATTTTCTACACCAAGTGTTTTTACTGCCTGCATGTATCTGTCCACTATATGGACATCAGGCAATTTATTGATCTTGAAATTTACAATCAGCCATTTCTCCCAATTCAGTTTATCAAAAGAAAATGAAGTGATTTTCAATGCACGTTTTACGCGAAGGCTGCGCAAATTTTTATGCAGATCAATTATGTAATAGTAATTTTCTTTTTTCAATTCATCTATGGTATCCTGCAGATTTTCCTCCAGGAAATGAAACTTCGTAATGTATGGATTCGCAGCCAGAACAGGATGGAATTGTTTCTTGGTCAGGTAATGAATTTCCGCTTCCGGATATTTTTTTCTCACGCAACGAATAACCGGAGTTGTCAATACAATATCGCCTATAGAGCTGAAGCGAATGATGAGGAATTTCAAGCGCTTTGTTTTTTATGTTGGAATATTTTTTCTATTCGCGAAAGAGAAAGGGTATTCAATACCATGTCTTTTGTCAGTCCCGCTTTTCTCGCAGCGTAAACTCCGTATTTCATGTATTCAATTTCCCTGATGGCATGCGCATCCGGATTGATGGAAAGCATCACTCCTTTTTCTGCAGCCATGTGCACCCATTTCCAGTCTATATCCAAACGACGAGGATTTGCATTTATTTCAATGCATACTCCGTTTTCAGCACAGGCATCAATGATCTTTTCATGGTTGACAGGATAACCCGCACGCATTAGTAACAAGCGCCCGGTCATGTGCCCGAGTATGGTTGTATAAGGATTTTCAATCGCTGTGATCAGGCGTTTTGTGGCATCTGCTTCGTTCATTCGTAATCCGGAATGTATGGAAGCAACGATGTAATCAAATTGTTTTAAAATATCGTCTTCATAATCCAGTGAGCCATTGCCTAAAATATCCGATTCTATTCCCTTGAATATTTTGAAAGGAGCGAGTTTTTCGTTCAACGCATCAATCTCTTCAAATTGTTTTAAAACAGAATGAACTTGCAATCCGTTTGCATACACAGCCGTTTGCGAGTGATCACTAATGCCGAAGTATTCAAGTCCCAGTTCCATGCATCGCAAAGCCATTTCTTCTACGGTATTGGCGCCATCGCTGTATTTTGAGTGATTGTGCAAACAACCTTTTAAATGATTGTAAGCGATAATATCCTCCTCGGAAATATTTTCCATGGTTTCAAACTCATCAAGCCCTTCGCGCATTTCAGGAATGATGTATGGATATCCGCTGTTGTCATACACTTCTTCTTCACTGGTAGCTGATGCAATAACATCCTTGTCCAGCCTTGAAACATGTCCTTTTGTTCCGGTAGTGCGGATCAGATCAGCAATGAAATTTCCGCTTTTTGAATAGATCAATTCTATAGGAACGGAATAAACAGGAGTTATATATTTCCCCTTGTCGTTTTTCGAAATTTCAATAGATGCAAGATCATTTTCTTCGTTGAAGGAATCTTTCTTTGCAACCAGTATTTCTATTTTCTCAATAATGATATCTTTCCTGCAGATGCTGCCTGTCAATTCCACTTTATCTATACTGGTAAGTGAACGCATTTTTTCAATGAGATTCAATGCATCCTGTTCCGCATCCATATAGAGGAACTTCCCTTTGCTTTCAAAGAAAAATTCCATTACTTCAAGCAGGTTGTCTTGTGATTTTTCCCCGAAGCCTTTAACTCCTGCCACCATTCCATCCTTGCAGGCATCCAGTAAATCTTCAGGAGAAAGTATTTCGAGGGTTTGCCAGAGTACAGCCACTTTTTTCGGACTGATTCCCTTGATGCCGACCAGTTCTACAATGCCTGGAGGAGTTAATTGCAGAAGCTTGTCAAGATCCTCGAAGCTACCGGTGTTTTTTATCTGGACTATTTTTTTTGCAAGAGCTTTGCCGACTCCTTCTATTTCTTCCAGCTCCTTTTCATTCAGATCAATGATAGGAGTGGGAATATCATAAATAGTATCTGATGCTTTTTCGTAAGAGCGGACTTTGAACTGGTTTTCGCCATGCAGCTCGAGCAAATGTCCGGCGAGATCAAATAATTTGGAAATTTTGCGGTTATTCATCAATTCATGAGCTTATCGCTCTCGTATTTTTCTGTCTTTTTAAGATTGCCCTGTTCATCATAATATTTCCATTCCCCCTGTTTTTTATCATCCTTGTATTGGCCGGAAATTTTGATCTTGCCATTTTCAAAGTAGAAAAAATAGGGACCGTGTTTCAAATGAACGGTGGTGCCTTTTGCCCCGGGAACATTATTTGCAACTTCCTTGAAAGAGAAGACCTCCTTAGGCCTGGTTTTATCAGCATCGTAGTATGTTTTGCCGTTATCTCCGTTTTGAGCTTTCAAAACGATTGCAAAGAAGCTGAAAACAATACTTAAGATCAATAACTTTTTCATAGCAGTATGTTTGTATTTTAAGTCAGGCAATTCCCTTGCCAAAGAGATACTCTTACAAATTAAAGCATAATTTCCTGCTTTTGTAGTGAAAAAGTAAATTATTTAGCGTTTTTCAGATTGACGGGCGGCGGTTTCTATCATTTTGTTCGCCAATCTCTTGCCAAGATATTTGTCTATCCAGTTATGCACAACATAGATCAAAGGAGTCATGGCTATGGCCATAAAACACTTGTAGATGTAATTGATTGTTGCAATTGCCATCACCTGTTTCAATGGCCAATGGGGCCCTGAAAGATAAAACGCGATGTATAATACTACAAAGCTATCAATGAGTTGAGAGATAAGTGTGCTACCCGTTGCCCTTAGCCATATTTTTTTGTGGCCCGTTAATCTTCTTAGTAAATGAAAACTCCAAACGTCCACTAATTGACCAAGTAAAAACGCTACCAGCGATCCTATAATGATATTCAAGCCTTGGCCGAATATTCCATTAAAGGCCTGGTTCATATTTATAGGCTGTCCATTCTGTGTTTGATTGATCCAGAAATCCGATGGTACCACATGTACGGCGAGGAAAACCATCAGGAATGCGTAGCCGATCATTCCTACGGCGAGAAGAGATAATAGCCGCACGCCTTTGGTTCCGAAATATTCATTCGTGATATCTGTCATGATGAAGACAAATGGCCATAGAAGTACTCCTGCCGTCAGGTTAAAACTCAGGTGGCTTATTCCGAAAACAGTCCAGTCCACAGGATGAAAACCCAGTGTGCTTTCTAATGAAAATATTTTCACTCCTATGAATTCAGCTAATAGGGCATTGGTTATAAAAAAGGTTCCTATTATTATGAGTACCCGCCTGACTTTTGGTTCCATGTAATTTATTTACCGCAAATATTGCTTTTTTAGTTTAGAAAAGGAAATAATGGAGTTATCTCATCTTCCACCGGGGACCCCTATTCGCCGCGGCGAACCCTAAAGGGGACTTCCTCTATCACTAATTGCACGAAGTGCTTCCCCCTTCAGGGGGTTAGGGGGTAGTGGTTCTAGCTTTCGAATGGGATTTTAAAACTCCCTTCCTTTCCATTTTACTTTTCCGGGAAGAAGAAGATTTATAAAATTCGTGATTGTAATGAACTGGGTATATACCTCGTATACGGGGAATAAAATCCATTTTAAGGAAATGTCCAGTTGCTTTGAAGAGATTGCAAAAAGCATAGCCTCAATGATGATTTTGGCTGAAAGTATTAATAGCCCTAGCCATGGATAAAGGAAAAATAATATTACAATGGATGGTAAAAACAACGAATAGATCACCATGCAAAACCAGAAAATAAACGGCAAACCCTTTCCGCCTTTTATCCAGCGTTTGCGTTGGTCAAGCAACTCAGAAAAAGTCCTTATCGGCGCTGAATATGCAGTTGCGTTTTTTTCAAAAACCTGCACATGTGTATATCCATGTTTTTTTAGTTCAAGGTATAACCGGTAATCTTCTGTGACTGAAAATTCCATATTTTCATAGCCGCCGCTTTGCCAATAAGCTTTAGCGGAAAGTGCCATATTATTGCCTGAACAAGTAATGGGTTCTATATCCTGCATGAAACTATTCATCAGATATAAAAAAAGCCATTCCCATTGCTGAAATTGCCACCATTTTTCATTGGCCTTTACTATTGTTGTTCCGCTAACGATACATTTGTTGTTTTGAATATGCGGAAGCAGAGCGTTGATCCACTCTGAAGGGACTGTTATATCTGCATCGGTAATGAAAAAATATTCTCCGCTTGCTTTATGTGTAAGATGTGCAAGGACATTTGATTTTCCTCTTGCTTTCCCAAGATTCTCTTCAATATTTATGACTGAAAATTGTGGCTTCCCGGCAATATGTTTTTCAATAATTGCTAGTGTGTTATCTCCTGAATGATCATTGCCGATAATGATTTCAATTAATTCTTTAGGATAATTAAGTTTCTCCAGATGTTGTAAACATTCAAGGATATTTTTCTCTTCATTTCTTGCTGCAATAAGAATGGAAATCCTGCTTTGCTTTTGTAGGGGAATATTTTTTCTTTTTCTGAAGACGAGCCATAACCCTACGCTGCATTGTACCAGCAAATGCAATGATAGAAATACGATACAGGCTATGTAAAGAACTTGTATCATTTATTGTATGGCAGGGAAATTATACCCCAGTTTGCTGAAATGTTCAAGGGTACGCGGCAATATATATTTGAGACATTTTTCAGCCTTTAAATTGTCGTGAAACACGATTATGGAACCGGGCTTAGTGTATTTAATTATTTTTTTGAAGGCAATTTCAGGATCAAGGTTTGCATCAAAATCGTAAGGCATCACATCCCACATGATGATGCGATAATTCTGCCTGAGCAGCCTGCGTATTTGTTTCAACTTAAATAACCCGTAGGGTGGGCGGAATATTTTATTGGCGGTAATTTCTTCGCATTTGCTGACATTAGCAATATACTTATAAGTAGACGTTTTCCAGCCGTTCAGATGGTTATAGGTATGATTCGCAACAGTATGCCCTTTACCTCTTACTTCTGTTATCCAATCCGGATGTCTTTTTAAATTCTCTCCGACACAAAAGAAGGTAGCTTTAGCATCATAACTTTTTAATGCCTCCTCTATCCATTCTGTTAATTCCCCGGTAGGCCCATCATCAAAAGTGAGGTATATTTCCTTCCTGTCAGTTTCAATTCTCCAGCACAACTGCGGAAATAGCTTTTGAA
>CAILMK010000134.1 GCA_903835275.1 uncultured bacterium
GCATATTACTCGCTGCATGGAATATCCTTAATACCGCATTATAAACTTCTTTTTGTCGGTGGGAAAACTTTCCGTTTACAGGAGCACAACGAGTCATGTCAGAAGCATAGTTTGCGTACTCCGCACCGAAATCCATCAGGATCAAATCGCCATCCTTACATATCTGGTCGTTTTGAACATAGTGCAATACGCACGCATTTCTACCGGATGCAATAATCGGATCATACGCATGTCCGCGGGAACCATTACGAATAAATTCATTGATGATCTCTGCCTCTATTTCATATTCCAGCACTCCCGGTTTGATGAATTTCAAAATACGCTCCCAAGCTTTTGCAGTAATACCGCATGCATGTTTCATCAGGTCAATTTCTATTCCTGATTTTACGGAACGCAGGCGATGCATGATAGGTGCGCTGCGGGTATAATCATGCAATGGAAAACGGTCTATAATCTGACGTGCAAAACGCAGATTTCCATATTCCACGGGAGAAACATACCTGTCATGTTCGTTAAGATTCAGATAGCAATGTTCTGCAAGATTCATAATAACGGGCAATATGGATTCCCATTTATTTCCCCAGTGAATATTGCGTATTCCCGAATTATTTTCAGCCTGCTCTTTTGTAAGTTTATCGCCTTCCCATATTGCAATGGTTTCATTCGTTTCAAGAATAAAAAGCATCTCACGGTAATCCTCATTCGGACAATCAGGAAACATTACGAGAATGGTTTCTTCCTGGTCAATGCCGGATAGCCATAAGGTATCTGTATTTTGCCAGAAGGAAAGCATTCCGTCTGCATTCCGCGGCATACGGTCATTAGAGAAAAATATAGCCACGGAATTAGGTTTCATTTCCTTCTTGAAACGTTCCCTGTTCTCAATGTAAAGCTTTTTATCAATGGATGAATAACGCATAAAAATTCTGTTTAATATTCTAAAGTTTTATTTTCAATTAAATCCGGACATTTTTTAGTTGCTGCTGGTAGATTCAAGTCCGGCTGCTTTCCAGGCATTCATTCCTCCGTAAACGTTATACACCATTTCAAATCCTGCCGCCTGTAAAATACTTGCCGCTATACTGGAACGATGACCGCCTCCGCAAATGCAGAAAATAGTTTCTTCATTACCGGGAAGCTTATCAAGTTTATCTTTCAATTCGCCGAGATAAATATGCCTTGCACCTTTTATATGCCCTTCCTTCCATTCGCTGTCACTGCGGATATCAAGGACTGTCAGTTTTTCTCCCGCGTCCATCATATCATCGAGGAAAAGCGCGGATGCCTGTGGAATGTCCCTGAAATCTGCCCCATTTGATACCCAGCCGCCGAAGCCGGGTTTCAAATATCCCTTTACATTATCCAAACCTACCCGCATTAGGGAGCGAACTGCAGGTTCAACATCATTTTCATGCTCCGTTACCAGATAAACAGGCAGATCATAAGGGACCATCCATGCCGCCCAAAACGAAAGGGCGTCGCCCATATTTATATTTATGGAATCAGGAATGTGCGCACCGCCAAAAGCCAATGGATGCCTGGTATCTATAACAACACCAAAAGGCAGCGCATCTTCTTCAAAGCTCGATGCATCCATATTGGCGGGTTTTGGAATTTCCCCAAAAACAGGCTGCCCGTTGGCATTAAGTTCCTTCATCCGCAAATAGTACATCGGGAATGGTGGAGTCGTAGCAAATATTTTCTTTAAAAATTCTTCTTCAGTCATTTTTTCCTTGAGGTAAACATTCACTTCCCTCTCAGTTCCCATAGTGGAATGAGAACCCTTGGTAAGGTTTGCCCCGCAAAGGGAACCTGCACCGTGCCCCGGATATACCAGCAAATCATCTTTCAAATCAGTAAGCTTGGTGCTTACACTGTTATACAGCCTTTTTGCAAGTGCCAGTTTTTCCTCCTCACCTAAAAGATCAGGTCTGCCCAACGAGCCCATAAAAAGGAAATCACCGGATAGAAATATCTTCGGATCTGTTTTAGACTCGGAAAGATCATACACCAGGAAAGAAATATGCTCGGGAGTATGGCCGGGAGTATGCAAAACCTTCAACTGCACAGAATTACCCAGATCAATTATCTGGTTATCGGAAAGTTCTGTGTGTTTGAAGCTGTATTCGTATTTTTCATTGGTATCATAAGCGGAAGCCAGTATTTCCGCGCCGGTTTTTGCCGCAAGCTCCAAAGAACCGGAAGCAAAATCAGCATGAATATGGGTTTCAAGGATAAATTTGATCTTAAATCCGTGTTCAGCGGCAAGCTGAACGTAGGTATCAACATCCCTTTTCGGGTCAATTACAGCCGCAACCTTTTCATTTTCACATGCTATGAAATATGAGAACTGGGAAAGACCTTTATCTTCAATCTGTTTAAAAAACATATACTATTTCAAATTTGATAATCCCCACAAAGATCCTAAATTTGTGAGGAACTAAGAGCTACTAACAGAATAATTTAATACGAAATGCAAAATACAAATTCAGAACAACTTCACAGTGAACATGAAACATGGCTTAATGAATTGACCCTCTGGCATAATGAACTGATGTTTTATGACAGAATGCTCCTTCGTCTTGCTGCTATGGACGTTCCCAAGAGCGATACTGACCAAATGGAAGAATTTAAGAGTCGCTTTGATACCTTACAGGAAAAGTTTTCAACCATGCGCACTGCCATTGAAAATCATGAAAGGTCTCTTCATAACGGAGGATCCTCTGAGAGTCATGCTGACGCACATAATACTTCCCGTGAAAATATTCATTTATTTGAAAAGGAATTCAAGGCATTGAAAAATGATTTTTTTGTTTTCTCTGATAAGGAA
>CAILMK010000135.1 GCA_903835275.1 uncultured bacterium
AAATATAGTCTCATTACTTGGGATGATACCTTCAAGTGGCATGGACTGGCTTGACCGCAAACTGAAGATCATCCGCGGCAAAAGCGAAGAATTGCAGGAAGAAAAAAGTTTTCCCGTCAATGCAACGGTTATTTTCTTTACAATATATTGTTTTGTCTGGAACATGGGGACGCTTCCTGCGGTAGGATATGCACTTGATGAAAGAACAAATTGGATAGGTAGCATGCTACGCATAGACCAAAGCTGGGGAATGTTTGCACCTACCGTTTTCAAGGATGATGGCTGGTTTATATTCGAAGCGCACAGAACTGAGGGGGACTGGATTGATATTAAAGCAGGGGGAAGGGCAATTACTTATAACAAGCCCGATAATATATATGCGCTTTTTGGTCGGGACCGTTGGAGGAAGTATTACGAAAACTTTCTTTTCGTTTCGAACGACTGGATGAGGCCTATTTACTGCAATTATGTGAAATCCCATTGGAATATGGAGCATCCTGATATTAAAATTGATTCCCTGCATATCGTTTATATGAAGGAAGTTACGGCCCCGGATTATAAATACGTGAAGCCAAAACGCGAAATTCTTTCTACATGTTGGTAAGGGCTTTTTTCGTTTCCAATATTTTATTACCTTTGCACCTCTTTTAAGGGTTTTGATTCTTGAAAGAAGAAAATAAATGACTCGGTAGCTCAGCCGGTATCCCGCAGGTGCGGGATTAATCACTGGGTCGAGAGTTTGCAAAAAAAAACAATTATTCTAAAAGAGGAATAATTTAAGAATAATGACTCGGTAGCTCAGCCGGTAGAGCAAGTGACTCTTAATCACTGGGTCGAGAGTTCGATCCTCTCCCGGGTCACAAAAAAGGCGAAAGATATATCTTTCGCCTTTTTTTATTTTAAAAACCTTTAGACTCAACTTTCAAATTATCAAAAAGAAATGATTACTTCTGGTTTGCCAATTCTGGCAATTTGATCTCAGACAAAGCAAACTCAAGTTTTGTAATATCGTTCTGCATCTTCTTCAAATATTCGGAAGTCTCCAATTTTATTTGTGGAATAAGCTCTTTATAATACTTGATGCCTTCATTTAGATTAGAAATAAAACCTGAAAAATAACCGGCTTGTTTTGATGAACATATATTCAAGTGCTTTTTAACCTCGTTTCTCAGATAATCAATGTATAACTTTAGTTCATTTACAAACATATTTGGTCTATATACATCATTAAGTAAATTAGTACGTCCGTAAATATGATCCACCATTTGCTTTAAAGTAAATTTACCGGAAAAAAAAGCAAGATTTGGACCCGGACAAATAGCGGTAGAGGGTTTTAATTTAGCTTTTAAATTTGCGTTGGTGTATGCAGGAGCAGCAAGATTTTCGCACAAACATTCTTTTGCAGTAATGCTATCATAAGCTGTTTCATATTCATGTTTGGGGATATTTTTCTCATCCAGTTCCTTTATTTTATGGTAGATGTATTGCCTGGATGCCGTACATATTGGCTCTTTGGAAAATTCAATATTAGACACAAGATATTTCTTAAGGCAAGGGCTACCCGGCCTTCCTTGTTCTATTCTGCTTTTTCTTTGTAATTCACTTGCTGATAAAGTAAAATTATTAAATGGCACTCCCAGTGGAGAGGATTCACTTAAAACAAGTTGGTCTGCTTTTGCTTTTGATAAATTTTCCAATGTTTCAGCATCCACATTAGTAGCTTCAGGCACAAGTAGGAAAGGAGTGCCCCACCCTGTACTGCTTACCTTATAGTAATCAAGCAGAAATTTGTTTTCATTCGATGTGCCTATTCCTCCTTGAACGCTGATATCCAAATTAATATTTAAGTCATCAAATAGTAGCCCTTTCTCTTGCCATACCTTTGAACAAGATGTCAGTAATTCACTCCTTA
Source organism: uncultured bacterium (assembly GCA_903835275.1). Classification (GTDB taxonomy): domain Bacteria; phylum Bacteroidota; class Bacteroidia; order CAILMK01; family CAILMK01; genus CAILMK01. The sequence goes on from CAILMK010000135.1 coordinate 1,913, forward strand.
ACTGTTCTTTTTGGGATTTGAATTCCTCGAGAATCGGACCCATAAGGTATCCTTCCGTTGGGAAAGCATGACCCCCACAATTAAGTCCTGATTCAATCCTGAATTCAGAAACAAAAATTCCTTTTTTTGCCAGGTACTGTCCCTGAATTCTTGCAGAGCGAAAATCGCTTACTTTTAAGACTACTTTTTTTACTATTTCCCCATTGATATTTGGAAAAAAATCCGGATAACCGATTAGTGAATTATACAATCTCGGATTGAATCCGGCAGATAAAATAAGTGATGAATGCAACTTACTTTTTGCATACCCTCTAAGGGATGCTGAAGCTGCAGAATATTCAGGAGCTAATAAACTGCCATCCTTTGCATAACTTGGACGATCTACCTTAGCCATAATATTAACATCAATATTGCCTGGCTTAATGGATTGGCGTATCGTTTCTTCCAAAAAGGATTTATCTTCAATGGAACCGGAGGAGATATATTTCCTGTATAGATTTTTGATATTTGAATTATCGGGCAATAATTCAATATATTTGGTCAATTCACTACCAACTTCAAGAGGTGAATATTTAACATTTTCGAATTCGATTTGGACTATTTCATCCAGCATATCTAGGTAGGCAGTAATTCTTCTGGCGCGGGAATCATCATCAAATTTTGCAATGGATTCAAAAGGTAATGTGTATTGTGAACAGTAGTATTTCCGCATATCTTCAATTAATACATCATCTCCAATGGAGACTACGCTTGAGATACCATACTTTGCAACCTTAACAGGACTATCAATGGTAAATGCCAATCCCATTACAGGGATATGGAATGAATGGACGTTTTGAAGCATACTTCTAATATTTAAATCAAAGTTCCCTCAAATTATTGCACTGATATATGATTTTCATCATGTTTAACACAATGATTGTATTGCCAGTCTAAGTAAACTTTATATCCTAGACAGAATATTCCAATTGCATTTTCTTTTTTATGACCGGCTGGTAAGAGCATAAAGGGTCGCTTTCCAGATAATTGCCTGTAAATGCATAAGCGCGAGCCCTGGAGCCTCCACAAGTATTTCTGAATTCGCAAATTCCACAATTGCCTTCGTATAATTCGGGATTACGAATTTGAGTGAAGATCGTGCTGGATCGGTATATTTCTACGGGGGATGATTCCCGGATATTACCAGCTTTTATTGGAAGGAATCCTGAAGGATTGACATCACCCTTATGCGAAATGAACATGATCCCATTTCCATCCCGGATACCAAAACCTCTTGCAATTGGTAAGGAAGAAAGAAGCGCCTTTTCTCCAAGTTCTTTTTTTATTTTTTGAATTACAACTCTTCTATATTGTGGAGCTTCAGTAGTTTTAATCTGGAAAGGCGAGGTCTTCGATTTTGTATATATCCAGTTAAGAACTTCTTCGGCCTTTTCAGGACTAATTTCTTTTAAATCGCTTCCTCTTCCCACGGAAATTAGAAAAAACACACTCCACCTTATTATGTTCATCCCCGTAAGAAGATTATATGTATCCTCCAGCTCATCTACCGTTACACTTGATACAAGGCTATTAATTTGCAAAGGCATATTTACTTCTTTTGCGTATTTTGCAGTTTGTATTGTCCAGTCAAAACAATTCTCAATGCCACGAAGGTTATCATGGCTGGCTGCAGTCGCGCCATCAAGGCTCAAGGATACACATTGAAC
>CAILMK010000136.1 GCA_903835275.1 uncultured bacterium
ATATTATAGCAAGACAGATCCTCGATTCCAGGGGAAATCCCACTGTTGAAGTGGATGTTTATACTGAAAACGGCGCACATGGCAGGGCTGCGGTCCCATCCGGAGCCAGTACCGGAGCCCATGAGGCGGTGGAACTTCGCGATGAAGACAAGACCAAATACATGGGCAAAAGCGTGTATAAGGCTGTCAATAATGTAAATACGGAAATTCTTGAAAATATTTTGGGTGAATCTGTTTTCAACCAGGAAGGCATAGACCGTGCAATGATAGAATTGGATGGCACCGAAAATAAATCCCGTTTGGGAGCCAATGCAATTCTTGGAGTATCCATGGCAGTGGCACGTGCCGCAGCTAACGAAATGGAGATGCCACTCTACCGTTACCTTGGCGGTATTGCCGGAAATACTTTACCTATTCCCATGATGAATATTCTGAATGGAGGAATGCACGCGGACAATGGAATTGATTTTCAGGAATTTATGATCATGCCGGTGGGTGCGGAAAATTTTTCTCATGCATTGCAAATGGGTACTGAAGTTTTTCACAACCTCAAAACTGTATTGAAAAGCAAGGGATATTCCACCAATGTCGGTGATGAAGGCGGCTTTGCGCCCAACCTTGGCTCCAACGAAGAAGCTATTGAAACCGTTCTTACTGCCATTCAAAAGGCTGGATATACACCGGGCAAGGATATTTTCATTGCCCTGGATGCAGCAGCTACCGAAATGGTACGCGGGGATAAATACCTTTTCTATAAATCATCCAAAAAAGAAGTTAGCTCCGATGATATGGTGGCGTACTGGCAGGAATGGGTGAATAATTATCCAATTATTTCCATTGAGGATGGATTGGGTGAAGATGACTGGGCAGGATGGCAGAAGCTGACCGCTGCCATCGGTGACAGGGTACAATTAGTAGGCGACGACTTGTTTGTAACCAACACCAAACGCCTGCAAACCGGAATAGAACAAAAATCTGCAAACAGCATTCTTATAAAATTAAATCAAATTGGCACCCTTACTGAAACCATTGAAGCGGTGAAGCTGGCGCATACCAATGGATTTACTTCCATTATCAGTCACCGCTCCGGCGAAACTGAAGATACCTTTATTGCTGATCTTTGTGTGGCATTGAACAGCGGGCAAATAAAAACCGGATCACTTTCCCGTACAGACAGGGTTGCCAAATACAACCAGTTGATCCGTCTAGAAGAGATTTTAGGTCCTGCGGCTAAATATCCCGGAAATGATTTTATATATTTGAAGAAGAGAAACGCAAGTAAAGTGACGGCATAATAGTTGTCACCTTGAGCTAGTCCCCCTTTGAATTGTGAAACAATCACGGAACGAAGTGAAGTAACGGGTTTGGGGGATGACTTCACATTTAAAGATTTAAATTATGAAAAAGATTCTAAACATCCTGAAAAACCGCTACGTTCTTGTGGCATTATTCATGATCACCTGGCTGGGCTTTTTCGACCGGTATAATTTCATCAAACGCTGGCAGGATAACCGTGATATGCGCCGCGTGGAGCAGGAAAGCGAATATTACAAAAAACAAATTGCGGAGATCCGGAAAAAGAGTGCTGAATTTGATCGCAACAAGGAATCCATGGAGCGTTTTGCCCGCGAACGTTATTACATGAAGAAAGATAAAGAGGATGTTTATATTATTGAAGATGAGAAACCACAAATAAAGGATGATAAATAAATGAGCAAAGAAATTACCATCGTTTCAGTAGGAACATTATCCATGTCCGTTATTGAACCGGGAAAAGAACCACACATTATACATTTTAATGTGCTTGGGCTTCACCGTAATCCGATAAACACAAAACTCCAGGAAGAACTAACCCGTTTATATCAGGAAGATTTCAGGATCGTTACATCAAATGCTTTTCAGGGTGTACAAACTTATGTTCTGGTTCGCGGAGAGTAGAATTCTGACCCTTTATTTCACGCAAATTTTCGCGGATTCATTCGCAGATTTGAATCAAATCCCTATCTGCCGACAGGCAGGCAATAATCCTTTAATCCCACATCCACCGAGGTGGACAAGTTCAGACAATTAATGCCTTCTTAATTCCTTCTATCTTCACCATGCATTCTTCAAATTCCTTTTCAGGAACGGAATCATAGGTAATGGCAGAGCCTACATGGAGAGATAAGTATCTGTTTTCAGGATTGTAAATCAGTGTGCGTATTACCACATTAAGATCAAAATCACCTTCAGGAGTAATATATCCAATGGCGCCTGAGAAAACGCCTCGTTTGCTGCGTTCGTATTGCTCTATGAGTTGCATGGCACGCACCTTCGGCGCACCTGTCATGCTCCCCATGGGGAAGGCATTCCTGATAGCTTCTGTCCAATGGACTTCATTTCTCTTTTCACTGGTGATGGTAGAAATCATCTGGTGTACCTGAAAGAATGGATAAATGCCAAAGAGTTCTTCCACTTTTACGGTTCCCGGTACAGAGCTTTTTGCAAGGTCATTGCGGACAAGATCAACGATCATTACGTTTTCCGCACGCTCCTTTTCATCATTGAGCAATTGAGATTGCAGTTGCGCATCCTCATTCGGATCTTTAGATTTACGAATTGTGCCTTTTATCGGCTGGGAAATAAGTTTATCACCTTTCTTTTTAAGAAAACGCTCCATGCTGGAGGAAAGAATATACTTGCCTTCAATCTTCAGAAATGCACTGAAAGGATTCGGAGAAATTTCCATCAGCTTTTTATATAAACTGAAAGGTTCTATGATTGCATTTTCAGAAAAGAATTCCTGGCAAAAACTGATCTCATAGACATCCCCTTCAATGATGTGCTGGCGTAATTTTTCAACGGTTTCGAGGTATTCATCCTTTGTGAAACGCGACTGGAGTATGACCTCACCCCCTGGCCCCCTCTCCCAAGGAGATGGGGGACAGCTCATTAGCTTTTCAAAATTGCTCTTGGGGTCTTCTCCAGAATTCGTTTGCACCTTCACTTTCCCGTCCTTTACCCAAATTATGATCTCAGGAACAAAAAAATAACCCTCAGGCAAACCAATGTGATCAGGATGTTCCGAATGGAGCTTTTCGATTCCATTCTTCAAATCATACCCGAACCAGCCAAAAAGGTGATCATTTGTCTCTGAATGGAATTCTTCTAGGTCTTTGAAAAAATCAGTATTGGATGATTTTAGCACTTTTACAGCCCCAAAGGCAGCAATTACATCAAAATCATGGTAATAGGGCTTTGATTCCAAGTCCTTACCCACATAAAACCCATTGGAATTTAGAATACAGAAAGTATCAAAGCCTTCGGCAAATGCTATAAGCTTGTCAATAAAAGCATCTTCCGGAACTATACTGAATTCAAAGAGGTTCATGGTATCAAAGTCGCAAATATCCCTATATTTGCAGACATTTAGAAGACACTGAATAAATGGATAATTATTCGTATATCAATAACGCAGAATCTACCTATATAGACGCTCTCTATCAGGACTTTTTGAAAAACCCCGACAATGTGGATATAAGCTGGAGAAAATTCTTCGAAGGCTTCGATCTGGCTGTTTCCCGCAACGGACAC
>CAILMK010000137.1 GCA_903835275.1 uncultured bacterium
AAAAAGGAATATTGCATGGAATTATATCAAAGGATTCCTATAAAAAGGACATGCATATAGAATACCTTTTTGAGCACGATTATTTACTGGCTTTTGCCTATTCGTTGTAAAGATCTGCAACAATATCGGCATATTTAGCCATGATAATTTTTCGTTTCAACTTCAGCGTAGGTGTGAGTTCTCCCGTATCTACGGTCCACTCCTCAGGGATCAAAGCAAATTTCTTGACCTTTTCCACGTCACTGAAAGTTTTGTTAAATCCATCGCGTATTTTAGCATAGTGCTTTATCACTTCAGGATTTTTAACAATTTCCTGTTTGGTGGTAAATGGAATATTGTTTTCTGCGCACCATTTTTTGAGAACGGCGAATGCTGGAACAATCATGGCGGAAACCGTCTTTCTGTTTTCACCAATCACCATGATCTGCTCTATGAAAAATGATTCCTTGTATTTATTTTCCAATACTTGTGGCGCCACATATTTTCCACCGGAAGTTTTGAATAATTCTTTTTTTCGATCGGTGATCTTTAAAAAGCCATCTTCAATAATCCCTACGTCCCCAGTATGAAGCCAGCCTTCCGCATCAATGGTTTCTGCGGTAAGGTCAGGACGTTTGTAATAGCCCATCATAACGTTTGCGCCTGATACAAGTATTTCCCCATCTTCCGCAATACGTACTGCTACATGTGGAATAGGAGGACCAACGGTTCCAATGCGAACACCTTTTTTATAGAAACGATTTACCGCAACAACGGGAGATGATTCTGATTGTCCGTATCCTTCTTTTACTGGTATTCCTGCCGCTGAGAAAACCCGTGACAAACGCGGCTGCAAAGCCGCTGCGCCGGAAACAATTCCGAAGAGTTGTCCACCGGTTGCTTCACGCCACTTTGTAAACACTAACTTATCAGCAATTGCCAGTTGTATTTTATAGATAATATTTTTACTTTCAGGTGTATCGTATTTTTCCGCAAGACGCAGAGACAAGTCGAAAACTGATTTCTGAAATCCTTTGAGGTCATTCCCCTTGCTGATAATACGCTCATAAAGTTTTTCCATGATACGGGGTACGGTACTGAAGAAATGTGGCTTCACTTCCTTGAGCATGTCCCCCAGGGTTTCCATTTTTTCAATATAGTGAATGGATGCGCCAAAATACATGCACAGATAGCAAACCGTCCTCTCAAATACATGGCAGATCGGTAAAAAACTCACCGTGCGCTGATATGGTTTCAAGGGGATTATTTCTCCCGAGGAAACAGCATTGCTTACGATGTTTTTATGGGAAAGCATCACACCTTTTGGCGTGCCTGTTGTTCCTGAAGTGTATATGATGGTGGCCAGCTGCTCTTCGCTGACCTGCGCTTTTAAATTTTCTATTTCTTCCTGTGGAATTGCTTCGCCTTTTGGAAGAATATCCTTCCAGAAAGGAATTCCTTCATACTGGTTAAAACAATAAATCTCTTTTAATTCCGGCAATTCATTTTTGAGTGAATCTACTTTTGTGTAGAGTGATTTATCTCCTACA
>CAILMK010000138.1 GCA_903835275.1 uncultured bacterium
CGGCCATCTATGGTCGGCACCTCGAGCGAAGTTCCCAGTGCGGCATCGGCAAAATTAACATTGAGTTCAAAAACAATATTGGCACCGTCCCTTTTTAAAAGTGGATGTCCTTCTTCTTCTATAACAATAATAAGATCACCGGGAACGCCGCCCTTTGGCGCAGCATTACCCTTGCCACTCATGCTCAATTGCACGCCGTCAGTAACGCCTGCAGGGATATTGAGGGTAATTACCTCTTCCCCTTTTACGCGACCGTCACCGTGACATATCTTGCACTTGTCTGTTATGATCTGGCCTTCGCCGTGGCAGGTATTACAGGTAGTGGTGGTATACATCTGCCCAAGCGGCGTATTTGCAATCCTGCGTATCTGGCCGGAGCCGTTACAGGTAGTACAGGTTTTGGTAGCATTTTTATTTTCTGCGCCGGAACCGCCGCAATGTTCGCAGCTGATATCTTTCTTAACCTTTATTTTCTTCTCGGCACCCTTGGCAATTTCATCCAGTTTCATATTCACCTTGATGCGTAAGTTAGAGCCACGGTAGGTTTGTCTTCCGCCTCTTCCTCCACCGCCTCCGCGGTTTCCGAAAATATCAAAACCAAATACATCACCGAAATTGGAGAATATATCCTCCATATTCATTCCCCCCCCGCCACCAAAGCCGCCGTTTCCTCCCATACCCTGGTGACCGAAACGATCGTACTTGGCGCGCTTATCAGCATTGCTCAATACTTCGTAGGCTTCCGCAGCTTCCTTGAATTTATCTTCAGCAGTATGATCGCCCGGATTTTTATCAGGGTGAAATTTAATTGCCTGTCTGCGGTACGCTTTTTTTATCTCGTCTTCAGAGGCGGACTTCTCCACTTCAAGAACTTCGTAGTAATCTCTCTTTGCCATTTTAAATTATGTGCGGATTATTCTCCCACTACCACCTGGGCGTGGCGCAGAACCTTATCATTTAATGTATATCCCTTTTGAATCTCGTCAATGATCTTTCCTTTCATCTCTTTTGAAGGCGCAGGAATGCTTGTGATGGCATCATGCAATTCGCTGTCAAAAGGTTCACCTTTTGAATGAATTACCTTTAAACCTGCAACGTCAATAAATGATTTGAATTTTTTAAATATCAGATCCATGCCGTCCATAATTGCAGCCTTATCATCCGTTTTGGAAGCTACATCCATGGCACGTTCCATATCATCAAAAAGAGGAAGAATTTTCAATAAAAGATCCCTGTTCCCGTACTGGATAAGTTCAGCTTTTTCCTTGTTGGTACGTCTCCTGAAATTTTCAAAATCAGAGTACAGGCGCAAATATTTATCATGCAATTCAGCAGATTTTTGCTTTTCCTTTTCCAGATCATTCATGCCTGAAGAATCCCCTGACGTGTTGTCAGCGTCTGCTGCTCCACTCATTTCATCCTCAGCGGCATGATTCATGGTATTATCTTCTTTGTTTTCCAATGTATTATCTTCCCTTCCCTCCTGGGATTTATTTTTACCAAACATATCAAAAATATTTACTCAGTTATAGTCAAGTATATTGCCAAACCTATACTTGTGCCATAGTGGCAGGCTTCCCGTATTTTCGCTGCCGCCAGCATTATGCTCGTGGCTATATTTTGACTATTCTGCGCAATAATGCAAGCGGACGCTCGCAGAAGCGATTCCCCCTTCAGGGGGTTAGGGGTCAGTGTCTTTTTGCCATTCCTTTAAGATAAAAGCTGACCATGCGGTAATCAAGGTTGCCCGCAATCACTTTTCCATTTCCATCTATTAAGGTACCGTTTGGAACAAAGGTCACAAAATAGTCCTTTACGGCATCACTTCTCCATCTTTTCATTTCACTTACCTGACCCTTCCATGGCAGGTTATCATCTTCGATGGCCTTTTTCCATTCTTCGGGTTTATCATCCAGAGAAACGCTCAGGATTTCGAAACCGTCACCGTTTTCAAAATGCC
>CAILMK010000139.1 GCA_903835275.1 uncultured bacterium
AAGGTTCTCCCTGGAAGTACATGATAAGGTAGGGAGTATGTGGCGCCAATTCATTGATAATTCCTGCATATGTATCGTTCTCCAGCATTCCCGTAGGCCTTGAAAAGGAGCGGAGTCCGCTGGGACATTCAGGGCAGCGCAGATTGCATGAAGTAGTGGGCTCTATGGATATAGCAATAGGAAGTCCCCATTGAAATGTGTTCCCTGAAATCCTTGCATAATAATAGCTGCTGAATACTTTAAAAGCATTCCATATACGGGTTGGACTCATTTTTGAAATGAATTCAAATCCGTCTCTGACACCAGGAGCGAAACTCATTTCAGTATAGCTTGATAATTATCAAAAAGTGGAGCATGATCGGGTTATTCAAAAAAACAACAAATTTCTTTCACAAAAATGTATAAAATATCTCGAAAAGATTTGTTACTTGCGTAAAATATTTCAAAGCTACCTTTAAAAAATGAGAAAAGCCCTGATGATCTTCGTTAAAAATCCCGCACTTGGAAAGGTTAAGACGCGCCTTGCCAAAACCATCGGGGACTATAACGCCTTGAAGGTGTACCAACATTTGCTGCAACATACCATGGAAATCACGTATAACCTTGATATGGATAATTCGTATTTTATAATGAGTTCGTTCCCACGGGTGATGAATGGCCCACATCTGCTTACCAGAAGGAGTTGCAGAAAGGTAGTCACCTGGGGGAAAAGATGAACAACGCCTTTCGCCAGGGTTTTGATGAAGGATTTCACAAGGTTCTCGTTATGATGCCTGACTGTCCAAAAATGAGTGATACCCTCATTGAAAAGGCATTCAAAAGCCTCGATGAAAATGATGTGGTCATAGGTCCTACCGATGACAAGGGTTTTTATATGCTTGGTATGAAAAAGTACATTCCGGATATTTTCAAAAATAAAACATACGAAACTGCTACACAATATGAGGATACAGTGAAAACTTTTGAAAACCTGGGTTTAAAATATTTTAACCTTCCTGTTCTGGTTGATATTGACATGGAAGAAGACCTTGGTAAATTGAAAAAAATTATTGATAAAACGCCGTAGATTATGTTCAGGAATGTGCCTTGCATTCATTAATTGGTGGCAGCTTGTTTTCACTGGTTTCTGTTAGAACAAATGTCAAATTATGCATTAATATTTTGTTTATATTATTAAATTGCTATATTTGCCAAACTTACACTAATTTAAAAACCGATGTCCTCTAAAAAAGCCAATTATGGAATCGATGCTCCCGGAGTAATCCGAACGCTTGTGTTTTGTTCCATTGGTTTTTTACTAACGGGGCTGGCATTAGGATTCATTAACCCATACCTTCAATTTGTGCAACACTATCATTTCGATATAAGGTGGGCATGCTTTGGTTCCACCTTGTCCCTTTCTGTGAGTTCACTGCTTATGTATAATTACTCAACTAACGGCAAATTAAAGCATAGGAACAGAATCATTGATATGATAGAATGGAAAGGGGATGAAAAGGTTCTTGACGTTGGTACAGGTAGGGGGCTTCTAATGATAGGCGCAGCTAAAAAACTGGAATCAGGCAAAGCCACCGGTATTGATATCTGGAATGATGAAGACCTTTCAGGTAATGATATTGAAAATGCCCGTGTAAATGTTTTAAGGGAAAGTGTTTCCCATAAAACATTTATAAAGCATGATGATGCAAGAAAAATGTCATTTGCTGATGATAGTTTTGATGTAGTATTATCCAATTTATGTCTCCACAATATTGAAGATAAAAGCGGACGCAAAAAGGCAATCAGAGAAATTGTCCGAGTTTTAAAACCGGGCGGAATAGCAATTATTTCAGATTTCAAAAATATTGATGAATACGTCGGCGTATTTTCAAAGGAGGGGCTAAAAACAACAACTTCACCAAAATTCTGGAAGGATACTTTCCCTCCTTTATCAATTATTCGCGCTGAAAAAGTGTGAAAAATTCTATTTAATTCCTATCGATAACTCCTAAAGGTACCTCATTGTCAGATTTGG
>CAILMK010000140.1 GCA_903835275.1 uncultured bacterium
AATATCAGCATTCTGGCAGTAAACATCTCCTGCAACACGAGATCCTTCGCCCATTACGACTTTCGCCTTGGAGGTAACTGTTCCGGTAACGCTTCCGTCAATACGAATGTCTCCGGTAGTGGTCAGCGTTCCTGTAATGACAGTTCCACCGCCGATAATATTTAGTGTGTGAGGATCAATTTCAAAGTGCTTGGCACTTTTGTCTTTGCTGGAATTAAACATAGCCATAATCGTTCTCCTTTTTTTCTCTTTTATTGAAACGTTAAAATATTTTATAAATTTTACAATGTGTTAAATCATTGAAAATAAATAGTTTATATTAAAAAGCCACAAATTGTTCCGGATTGAGCGGCTCACCGTTTTGCCATAGTTCAAAGTGTAAATGCGGGCCTGTTGTCAACTCTCCGCTATTACCAACGAGGGCGATCGCTTCACCGGAATGAACAAAGGTACCAACTTTTTTCAATAAAACCGAATTATGCTTATAAACCGAAATTAAATTTTTTTCATGTTGCAATATTATGACATTACCTGTTGATGCTGACCATTCTGCAAAAATAACATAGCCATCCATAGTGGCTTTTACAGGGGCATTTCTACTGGTTACAATGTCCGTTGCATAGTGACCGGTACCGGGGGAAAAATGATCTGTAATATATCCCCTTGCCGGAGGGAAAAAGATCCCGTTTCCGGTGGAGATCATTGAATCCGGATTTTTTTCAGATTTTACAGCAGAAGTATAAGAAGCCAGGTAAAAAATGCTTTTTGAACTTCTCTCAGAAGAAGTAGAATCGGACATCATCTTCTTGAGGCTGTTGATCTTAATGTTATACTCCTTAATGATTTGTTCAAGTGAATCCTGCTTACGATCGTTTTCGTACAATTTTGCATTTTCTATGCTGCTTCCACCGCTGCCAATTCCGGGAATGATGATCTTGATCGGAGTGAATGCAAACAGAAGGTATTCCAGCAAAAGCACGATGCAAATCAGCGTTGCAAAGAATGAAATGAGGTTGACAATTGTCAGTTTGAAACTTGCTTTTCTTTCAAGATGTTCATTATATACTACGATCCTGTAAGGATGGTATATGTTTTGCAGAAAGTTTTTGATCTTGTCCCTGTTGATAAGCATTGGTAAAGTTAGCGGATTTGATATTCCTTATTATTGGCAAAGTCGGGAAAATTTACGTTTCTTTGCCATGAAATAAAATAAATTTGTGATTTCAAAGTTACATAATCCGGATACCTTTTTGAAAATACACTTGAAGAAATATATTTACCGTTCGGGCTTGCTGCTGCTTTTCCTCACCGGATTATGGGGTTGCAAGAACTTTAAGCATACTAAAGTTGGTCATTTCTACCACAATATGACGGCGCATTATAATGCCTATTTTAATGCGAAGGAAAAACTTAAGCTGGTGGAACAGAAGCTTTATGACGGTACTGAAGATAATTATGCGGGTGTGATTGCGCTATATTCGATAGGTACTGAAGCACTCGCCAAATCATCAGGCGGTGATCTTGATATCGTCGTAAAAAAATGCACGAAGGTTATTAAGAAACATGATGTGAGTGACTGGGTGGATGATGCCTATCTGCTCATAGGCAAGGCATCCTATTACAAAAGGGATTACTACCAGGCAATAGAAACCTTTGAATACGTTTCCAACAAATATGGCAAGGAAGAACCCGGCATGGAAGCTCAGTATTGGATTGCCCGTTGCTATCTTGAACTGAATAAACTGAACGACGCCCTGGCGCAGATATCATCCATGAAAAGCTCAAAATTAGTTCCTGAGTGGATCAAGGGCCAGTATCTTGTTACCGAAGCTGATTATTATATCCGTAGTGAAGAATTTAAGCTTGCCGCTGAAAAGCTGGAAAAAGCAATGCCCGATGTGAAAGGACACAAATACCGCATCCGTTATTATTTCATTCTCGGACAACTGTACGGCAAAATTGGCAACATTAAAAAATCTTCTTATTATTATAATGAAGTAATTCACCGCGTTTCCCCATACGAATTAAGCTTTGAAGCTAAAATGGGGCTTGCTGACTCCTACGAAGCGCAAACACTCAAGGAGAAAAAGAAGATTTATAATTTTCTTATCAAGCTTACGAAAGATTCTAAAAACAACAGTCTGTATCTGGACCAGGTATTCTTCCAGTTATCCAAAATAGAATTGAAAGAAGGCAATGTTCCCAAGGCTATTGTTTACCTTAAAACATCTGCACATACAAGCACGAGGAATAAATACCAGAAGGCCGTCAGCTACAGCACACTTGGAGATCTGTATTATAAAATGCTGGATTACAAGGATGCCAAGATATTTTATGACAGCGCATCATTTACAGCATCCTCCAAAGGATTTACAAGTTCTGATGTGTTTAAAAAGAAACAAAAAACACTTAGTGACCTGCTAGCAAACCTTATTGTAATCCATGACCAGGACAGCCTTCAAAAACTTGCCCAGTTGCCAAGTGAGGAAGTTGATAAATTAATAGATAAAAAAATAGCTGACGATAAGGCTGAAGTGGAACGTAAAAAACTTGAAGCGGAAGCGATGAAGAAGCATCAGGATGAAATGGCAGCGGATCAGGCCAACCAGAGTCAGTCTAACTTTGCAGTAAACTTTGATCAGGGCGGCAGTAGTTTGCCCGGAGGAAATGCCACCGCAGGAAATAATTCAGGTGCTGGCGGTAGTGCTGCTGCAGGCGGCGCCGCGGCAGTAGACCCAACTTCGTTTTATGGCAATACGGATGCGAACGCATTTTATTTTGATAATCCTGCCCTTGTGACGCAAGGTGCGGCAGACTTTGCCCGCAAGTGGGGAAGAAGGCCTTTGCAGGATGATTGGAGAAGGAAAACAAAATCTACCAATCCCATTTCTGATGATAATAACAGCCAGGCACAATCAGGTGGTAAAAACAACACCAATGCTGACGGCAAATCATCCACCGGAACTGATTCAACCGGCAAAACAAAGGCACCTACGGATCTTACCGCCAATATGCCTACTGATGTAGCTGTTGACAAAAAGCAATTCTACAAGGATATTCCTTACTCCAAGGCGCAGTTAAGGTTTTCCAACAAGAGAATTGAAGATGCATTATTTAATTCCGGAACGATCTACTATGAGCAATTAAAACAACTGGATAAGTCAGCTGAAAAATTTGAAGAACTGGTCAGGCGTTTTCCTGATAGCAAGTATCTTTTGAAGGCGCATTATTATTTGTATAAGATCTATGACGAATTGAAGGATGAGGCAAAAAGCAACGAACATAAAAACTTTATCCTGCAGAATTATCCGGGTAGTGAATATGCAATGCTGATCAAGAGCCCTGAACTTCTGCGTCAGAAGTTAGCACGGAAAGTAAATCCTGAACTGGAGGAATTATATACCAAGACATTTGAACTGTACAAGCAGGATAAGTGTGAGGAAGTACAGGCAAATTTTGTTGCGAGTATCCAGATGAATAACAATTACCTGCTTCCAAAATTTGATTACCTGCGTGCAATATGCCCGCTAAAACATGATACGGGTTCCGTTTTATCAGATACCCTCAAGGCATATAGCAGGCGTTATCCGGGTGATGAAATGGCTCATGAGGCAGACAGGCTACTGAAGCTGCTTGAAGAAAAAAGGATACAGGCAAGATTTAAACCAAAAGTAGTGGATTCTGTAGTTAAGGAAAGACCTTCGCCATATAAGAAAAACGATACAATCGCCCAGTTTTATGCGTTTACATTCCCTATGCAAAAAATATCCGCTGATAAGATCAAGGCTGCATTTTCCGATTACAATACTGCGAATTTCGCCAATGAAAACCTGGTGCTTTCCTCAACGATCATTTCAGGGGAAAATGTGATCATCGTGCGCAATTTCGGTGATATTAAACGCGCCATAAATTATTACACTGTTATTGGCAGGAATAATGAATTTTACGATAAGCTAAATGTAGGCGCTCACAGAGAGTTTATTATTTCCGAAGATAACTTTAAGCTTTTGCAACAGGATAAGGACCTGGGCTTTTACCAGAAATTTTATAAAGCCAACTATTAGGATGAAAAGAATAAAAAAACACCTGATTCTTATTCTCTGGATATGTTTCGGGTTCGCACTTGTAGCACCCTCCCTGGTACTTTATTTAATTTCAATTGATGTTTTCGGCAAGCTGCCTACTACTGATAAGCTTGAAAATCCCGATGCCGCACTGGCAACAGAAATTTATTCCTCTGACGGAATCCTCCTGGGAAAATATTTTAATGAGAACCGCACACCCGTTACATACGACCACATCAGTAAAAACATGATCAATGCGCTGGTCGCTACGGAAGATGTACGTTTTAAAGATCATGCAGGAATTGATTTTACAGGACTTTCACGTGCCATACTGAAGCCGGTATTTACGCTCGGTATTGGACACGCCGGAGGAGCCAGTACCATATCCCAGCAGTTGGCAAAAAATCTTTTCGGCAGGCCACACTTCAAACACAAATGGCAGGTGCTACTTCAAAAAATGAAGGAGTGGGTGATTGCTGTCCGCCTGGAGAAATTTTATACCAAGGAAGAGATCGTTTCCATGTATCTTAATACAGTTGATTTCAGCAATAATGCCTTCGGGATAAAATCAGCGGCAAGTACCTATTTCAATACCACTCCAACAGATCTTTCTGTACCTGAAGCAGCCATGTTGGTAGGATTGCTGAAGGCACCATCTGCTTATTCTCCTACGCAACATCCCAAGGCTGCACTCAACAGGAGAAATACTGTATTGGGGCAAATGCTGAAATACGATTACCTTACTAAAAATGAATTCAAAGAATATTGTGCTGAGGATATTTCCCTGGATATGCACGCCGATAGTCATGATGAAGGCGAAGGGACTTATTTCCGTGAGTACATAAAGAATATGGCAAAAAAAGTTGCCGAGGATAATGACCTGGATCTTTATTCCGATGGACTAAAAATTTATACGACTATTGATAGCCGCATGCAAAAATATGCTGAGGAAGCTGCCTACAAACACCTCAAGGAAATGCAGGGAAAGCTTTACAAGCAATTTGCAAAAGTGCATCCCTGGGATGAGCATCCTGAAATTGTAGATCTTGCTGTGAAAAGATCAGTAAGATATGCCGCATTGAAAGCCATAGGCGTAAGTGATGTACGGATCAGTAAAATATTCAATTCACCACTAAGGATGAAAGTATTTTCGTATAGGGATTACGCACAAATGTAAATTTGAAAAATTCGTCCATATGCGATTTATTTGCGTTTTGATGCGAATAAAAATATCGATATTTCCCCATTTTACGAATCGTATGTTTGTCCCGTATATGTTTATCAATATAATGTTCATCTCCTATAAAATCGATATAGTTTTCATGATCATCATGGCATATTTCTAAAAAATCGTAATTGTGCAAAATATCAATCACACTATTTCCACCACATTTTGGATTATGAAAAAAATGGAAATCTGAAGAAAAATATACTTTACTTTCTTCGGTCTGTTTAAAATGTAATACTCGGTTCATAATTTATTTTTTAAA
>CAILMK010000141.1 GCA_903835275.1 uncultured bacterium
AAATTCCTAATGAGGATTTCAAGGTTTTTCCAAATCCTGCGCTCGATGGATTCAGTGTAGAAATTGAAAAAGGAGGACATTATACCATCCGGTTGGTAAATATGCTCGGGCAAACGATTATGACCAAAAACGTTGAAGGATCGCGTAAAAATGATTTTTCCTTACAAGGGGTCAGGGCAGGGGTGTACAGCCTTATTTTATTCTCCGGAAATGAAGTGGGAGTGAAGCAGCTGATCGTTAAATAAAAGATTAAATATAGGGTGTTAAAGTGTTTGTAATCAATATATTAAATATTAATAAATACAATTCGTTTATGGCTTTATTTTTGCATTTAATATCCTTGAGTAAAGAGTTTTGATTTGTGTACATGAGCGGTTTATATAAGGAATCCGAAAGCCGTATTTAAATATTTTTAAGGTTTTCCTTGCATTTTTCAGATAATTGATTATCTTTGTTGTAATAAGAAGTGAAATAAAAAGTTTAAACTAGATCGCATGAAGAAAATTTTACTCATTATCACTGCTTTAGCAGTTCTTACCACCTACTCAAAGGGTCAGACGCTTCTGGCTGCCGGTTCCCCTACCGTCGCCTTTACGGATGATAACTCTTTAAGTAACTCTACTTCCGCCCTGGAAGTGAACGATGGAGATCAGGATGAAAATCCTTTGATTACATTCTATCCTAATCCTGTCAGGGAAACCCTTAATATTAAATTCAGGGAATCAGGCAATTACGTAATCCGCATTTTTAATGTGGTAGGTACCAAGGTTGCTGAAAAAAGAGTAGAAGATGATAACTACCTCAAAATGGATGTTTCCAATCTTGCAAAGGGAATGTATTTCCTGAGCTTTGAACCCGGAAACGGCAAGGTTATCACCAAGACTTTCACTAAGGAGAATTAAGACTTTTCATAAATTTATGGTTTTAAAAAGCCCCGTTTGCCCAACGGGGCTTTTTTTGTGGGGTATGGGGATCAGAGTTGCAGCCTTACTCAAGTAAACATCCCCCGCCTGTCGGCACCCCCTTCCAAGGGGGAATCGCTCGTTTGCTTGATTATTTCAATGAATTTATTTACTTATTTCTCCAATGAAAAATTAACGACCAACTATTATCACGAATGGTTAAAAGTTGGGATTCCCCCTTTGAATTGTGAAACAATCATGGAGCGAAGCGGAGTAACGGGGCAGGGGGATGTTTTCTTTACGGGACCGTCTTCCTATTCCCTCCCCGTAAAAATATCAACACTAATATTTTACAATAATTTGACAGAATACATAATTCCTGTATGTATCTTAGCAGTTATAAACGTCCCCTTGAGAATGCATAGAAAACCGTTACAAATTATTGTCCTCCTGATATTTACGTTTTTAGTTCTTGCATTTACTGATGATAAACCGCAAATTAATTTCACCGAAACCAATTTCAAAAGTGCCTTGAATGCCAGCAGAAAGCAACACAAGCCGCTCTTCATATATATAGGTACAGAGCATTGCGATGAATGTTTTAAAATGAAAGTGGTATTCAAAGATTCGGCATTAGCAACTTATTATAATGCCAATTATGTATGCCTGAAAATGGATCCTGATAATTTCCAGAACAATATGAGGCTCACAGATTGGGGAATATACCAGACGCCCAGCTTTGTCTATATGAATAACAGAAAGTATATATACTATTCAATGAGTGGTGCACAGACAGCAAAGGATTTGCTGAATGCAGGTATAAAAGTGATGAAGAATATTAAGGAGTTCTGATTTTTGCCCGTTCCGTTGGTTAAGTTTTCTTACCGTTTATTAAACCACCGTCCCCACTCCTTAAGTTAGGTTAGCAATACTTTTACATATAATGTAGATTTGTTCTGTAAATTAAAAATTACGCGAAGATCAAACTAAAGAGATTTAAAAATTAAAAGCAAAAATTATGAAACGCTTAATTATCCTATCCATTTTCAGTCTGTTTGCCATCGGCCTATCCGCGCAGCAGGCAGAAATAATTTCTGTATTACCGAACCAGGGATTCCAGGGTAGTACTATGAATATAGTAATACGCGGAAGCAATACCCACTTCAAATCGGGTTCGTCCTTCGGTTCGAGTGTGCAAATTGGCCCTGCCGGTACAAAAATCAAGGTAAACAATATTAATGTTCAGGATCCGAGAACGATCACTGCTTCCGTTACTATTGATGCCACCTGTCCGGATAATGACTACGATTTAATGGTAGTTACCGGGGATGAACACGTAAAAATGAGCAATTCCTTTACTGTTATAAGTATGGGTGGCGGCCTTAGTGCTACTCTCGATGTATTACCTGTACAAACAATAGGTCTCGCAGATTTTGATGCCAATAACATTAAGAATGCCCCTCTATTATTTGTTGTTTCAGTATTTAATGGCAAAGGGCATACATTCGTGACTGCTGAACTAACAGTTTCAGGGGCGCAATACGGTACTATCGGAATAGGAACAAAAAAGATACTTGGTTCAGCATTGGGTAGCTTATACCGCTTCTCCAACAGGGATTTTGATAAAATTGATGTAAGCCATGCAAGCAGTACATTTATAACAAATGCATTGACTACTAATACAATTCCACCGGATGACTATAAATATCAGATCGTACTTAAAGATGAAAACGGAAAGGTCATCACAACGGTAGATGGAACCAATACCATCAGCAACCCTACATCAGGATTGCAGTTGATCAGCCCGGGTGCACCTTTGAATGGTGATCCTGAAACCATTGCCAGCAGTTATCCGCAATTCCAGTGGTTTTCACAATCATCAAATTTTGATATAGCAGTTTACCAGGTAAATAAGGCTCAGGTTTCTGCCAGCGATATCGTTTCGCAGCTTCCTATATATTCACAAAAAGGAATCAGTGCAACAACCTTGATCTATCCAAATTCCGCACGTCAATTGGTACAGGGAGTTACCTACGCATGGCAGATAACTGCTCACGTAGTAACCAGCCGCGGTGATGCGGCAACCAAGAGTGAGGTATATTGGTTTACCGTAGGAAAGCCAAATCCGGATTACAGCAATATAGTACGCATCGAGGTTTCTCCGAATGATATTGAGATGAATGCAGGTGATACTATTACTTTAAGTGCCACCGCCTTTAATACTCATGATGAAAAAGTTAGCGTTAAGCCTGAATGGCGTGTAACGCCTCCTGAAGCCGGTTCGGTTTCCCAGGATGGTAAGTTTACTGCCGGATCTATTCCTACTACTGCTGCAGTTGTTGCAAAATATGGCAGCGTTCAGGAATATACCACTGTAAAGATCAATCCGAGTGGAAGCAATTCCTGGGATTTCAGTGGATTCGTGCAAAAAGTATTCGGTTTGCCACAGAAATAATCCGGGAAGGGATACCCGGTTTGTTTCAATCGTAAAACGCTCACATAAAAGAGGGTAAAATGAAGAAAGGTAAAATTATAAATATTATAACAGGGATTGTTGTGTTTTGCTCGGGGCTCTTTAACGGGACAAGTAAGGCGGATACAGATTATCTGAAAATAC
>CAILMK010000142.1 GCA_903835275.1 uncultured bacterium
GCGAAATCCTAATAGTTAATCAAAGTGTTTTGCTTCTCCCTCCGCCTGATTTCATGCCTAAAGGCATGAAATCAGGCGGAGGGAGCTACCTGTTAACATTATTTCTATTAACATGTCGTGCCTATGGCACTCAAAAACTACCAAACAGATTCTGGTAAAAAATGTCCACACCGTTGTCCGAAGGGGAGGGGTTGGGGTGAGGTCCCTGAGCCGAGGTGAAATTATTTTTTCCTTTTCAGGCAACCCTTAAATATTTCTTAACGTCTTATGGATAGACTAAGACTTCTTCTTAAACAGGATATGATTCGGTTCTAATTTACATTTGCCTGTGAAAAAGGACCAGATTCTGTGCACAGCAATGCCGGCATGAACCTACCGGCATTGTTTTTAAAATTTACAAAAAAAGCCACTAACAAGAAAGGCGGAGTTCCATCACTCCGCCTTTTTTGTGGGCGTTTGTGCCATCTTTAAGTAAGTTGACAAACAATTCCTTATATTCGTATTGCCAAAATACAAATGATGAAAAAAACATTGATCTTATTGTTGTGGGCTTTTTTCTTTTGCATAACCCATGTAGAAGGACAGCATTATTGTGCCCAAACCAAAATTACTGATGTAAGCCCATTCTTAAGATTTACTTTAAATGATTTTGTTGAGGTTAAATTTGATACTTCTATATTTGATACATCTGATGTTAAAAAGCCTGTTTCAACTTTATATACTGGTAAGCATTATAAAATTAGTGCGGAAATAGAATCAAAATTGGAGTTTGCTGTCTGGATAGATTTAAATAACGATGGTGATTATAATGACCCTGGAGAATTTCTTGATTCAAGTACTACCGCAACTTCTAATTATAAGTCCTTAATATCAATAAATGGCACATTAAAAAGTGGATTTTACAGGATGAGATTAAGGAACTGTTCGGGCACTTATGTAGCAAAGCCTCTTAGTCGTACGGACGCATGTACTGTTTTTGCAGATGACCAGACAAAGGATTTTGTGGTTCGAATTATAAAAACCGTATCGACAGATGTAATGCCTGTTTTATTAAAATCCCCAACTTCAGGTTGCGATCTTGGAGGAAAGGAAACAATAAATATTCAGTTTGCTAATAATGGAAAAGACACTTTACAAAAAGGGAGTATTATTTATCTGGGATATAAACTTAACGGCGCAGCCTTCAGTATGGACACACTCATCTTGGCTTCAGCTTTAGCACCCGATGATAGTTTTATTTATTCGTTCAAGAATTTGGCGAACCTCAGCAGTATTGGCGATTACAATTTCATATTTTATGCAAGTGCCGCCAATGATTCAGACCAAACAAATGATACTTTAAAGAATCTTTATATTCATCATCCGCCCTTGTATACCAAATTTCCATTTTTAGAAAACTTTGAACATGGAGGAAGCTTACCTCTTGGATGGTACAATGATAGTTTGGATAGTGACAAGGATTGGGCGGCTCATAATTATATAGTCCCTGGATACCAACCCCATGTGGACGCTGACCATACATATGGTCCCGGAAATGCTGGATACTATATTTTCACAAATGCTCCATGGTGGTTTTCAAAAGACAGTTCCACGATTTATAGTCCTTGTTTTGATATAAGTAAATATAAACATTGCCGACTTGAATATTGGACTTCAGGATTTCATCTGCTTCATTTGGATATTCAATATAACGGAGTATGGGTAAATAACATTGATACTTTTAGCAATAGGCTTAATGCGTGGCAAAAACGAACAATTAAACTTGATTCATTCAGTGGTATAAACAGATTTCGTTTTAGGGTAGACAACTTTTTTAAAATTACCAATGACCAGGCAGATGTTGTAGATGACTTCAAAATATATCAAATGTTTAATTCCGATGTGGGAGTAAACAACATTTGGGTAAGTAACCAGTGCGGTGATTCCAATACAAAAGTATATGCAATTGTAAAAAATTATGGATTGGCAAGTATTAAAAACATTCCCGTTCATATAGATATAAGTGCAAGAGGTTTTTCAAGTGTAAGTTTACAAGACACCCTTTTTAAAACACTTTTACCCGGAGAATCGGATACGCTTTTATTCCGTCAATTTTTTAATGGGTATTCAGGCAATACTTTTACTTTTATCGGCTATCCTCTTATAGGAGATTCTGCTAGCTTTAATGATACACTGATAACGAAAATAGGAATATCTGTCGGGATAGATCCTCCTGCTATTTCCGCAACATTCGCCTCTAAAGGATCAAAACTTTTTGTAATGAATAATATCGGTTATAATGCTTTTTGGTTTGACTCCATCAATTCTATTTCACCGGTATGTATAGGGGATACTTTTTTTACATCTCCTGCCGATTCAAACAAAACATTTTATGCAGCCTATACAGGAACATCCCAATATAGTACGGGAGCAAAAGATACCGGCTTAGGTGTCGGATATTTTGATACTATATTTTTTAACACGAATGGCTATTACAATTATTCGCATGGCCCAATTGGTACTGTCTTTACTGCACAAAAAGATTTTATTATTGACTCCGTTACAGTTTATCCAAACTCTTCAGGAAATGTAGTTGTCCGGCTAAGGGATAGTTTGGGGAAAATAATCCTTACTCAGAATCATAAAGTAATAATTACAAAAAGTGGCGAAGCAGCTGGACTCGCGCTAAATTTGGTTTTATCAAAAGGTAAAACTTATCGTTTGACTGCTGACAGCACCTCCACGGGCGGACTATATCGAAATACAAAAGGAGCAGGGTTTACTTATTCCTCACCGGAGCTTGATATTACTCAGAATACAAATCTCAATCCTGAGGAATGGTTCTGGTTTTACAATTGGATCATAACTCCAAAAGCCTGTTATAGCAAACGTGTACCTGTAAATGCTAAAAATATTCTTACAGACATGGAGGATATAAATGATAATAGTAATTTACAAATAAGCATCAAGCCAAACCCTTTCTATTCTTCCGTTTCATTTTTATATTCACTTGTAAAAAGAACAAATGTATCCATCAGTCTTTTTGATTTGATGGGAAAGGAAGTAGCCACAATCTGTAATTCCACACAGGAAGC
>CAILMK010000143.1 GCA_903835275.1 uncultured bacterium
AGACTCTTCTCTTCTGATAGAATCGTTGGAATAATGGACCGTCTCGGTCTCAAGGAAGGCGAGGTCATCCAGCATTCAATGATTTCCAAATCAATTGAAAGAGCTCAGAAAAAGGTGGAAGAAAACAACTTCGGCATTAGAAAACGTCTGCTCGAATATGATGACGTAATGAATTCCCAGCGCGAGGTGGTTTATACTCGTAGAAGGAATGCACTCTACGGCGAACGCCTTGAAGTGGATCTTCGCAATATGCTGAGTGATCTTTGCGATAATTTGATTGAACAGTACCAGGCAACAGGTGATTTTGACGGATTGCAACTTGAAGTATTGAAATTATTTGCTGCGGAACTTCCGTTTTCTGAAAAGGAATTCCTGAATGAAAAAGCAGAAGGCCTGGCTGACCAGTTGTATACTCACCTTGACGATCATTATCATCGCAAAAACGGTTATATGCTGGATAATGCCATGCAGGTAATAGGCAAGATAAATGAAGATCAAGGTGCGAAAATTGAAAATATTGTAGTGCCTTTTACGGACGGGATTAAAATGATCCAGATCACTGCGAATATGAAAAAGGTGATGGCTACTTCAGGTAAGGAATTAGTGCTTGAACTTGAAAAAAGTATTACGCTTGCCATCATCGATGATCACTGGAAAGAACACCTTCGCGAACTGGATGACCTGAGGCAGAGTGTGCAGAATGCAGTCTTTGAACAGAAGGATCCCTTGCTGATCTATAAATTTGAATCATTCAAGTTATTCGGGGAAATGCTGGGTAATATCAGCAAGGATGTGCTTTCATTCCTATATAAGGGGCATATTGAAGGTTCTGATCCTGATCATTTGAAAAAGGCGGCACCTCCAAGACCAAAGCAGGAACAAAAAGCTCTCAAAACATCCAGGGATGATATTTATGCGGATGTAAATCCACGCCAGTTCATGGAAGAAGGCGCAGAAAATGCTGCTGTTGCAAAGGCAATTCCTGTAAAGGTAGAACAGAAAATAGGTCGAAATGACCCTTGCTTCTGCGGAAGCGGTAAGAAATATAAGAACTGTCACGGTAAGGAAGAATAAATGAAAATGAATATAAAATTTCAACCTCGATGTGTACATTCCTTTGGAATGATATTATTGCTGTTGAATGTTTTATTCTTTAAAACTTCCTTCGCTCAGGATAATCAGTCAATAGCTTTGCCAAGACCACAGCAAGGGGAAATTCATGTTTATGCGGATCCCAAGCTGAATGAGGATATTTACCTGAAGAAACGCCTGAAAAATCCTGAAAAGGAAACTGAATTTCCAGGATACCGGATACAGGTTTTTTTTGGATCAGACAGGACAGACGCAAACAAGGTCAAGGCTGAATTTTCCGAAAAATATCCCGATGTGGATGTCTACGTTGTATATGAATCGCCCAATTTCAAGGTTCGTGTCGGTAACTACCGGAATAAGATTGAGGCGCAGAAACTTTTGCATGATTTGAAGCAAAAATATGACGGCGCATTCATTGTTCCTGACAAGATAAAATTCCCTAAACTTTAATCACCTGAAATGACCTTATCCAGAGATATAAAATCATTGTCGGCTTCCTTGTTTGAGGAAGTCCGCAGGATGCGTCATCATATTCATAAACATCCTGAATTATCTTTCAAGGAGGAAAAAACTGCTGCATTTGTCACCTCTATTTTAACGGAATCAGGTGTTGAATTTCGTGATAAAATTGCAGGTACAGGAATCGTTGCAAGTATCAAGGGTACGCATGCCGAAAGTGATAAGGTTATTTGTCTGCGTGCGGACCTGGATGCATTGCCCATACAGGAAAAAAATGATGTTCCATACAAATCAGAAAACGATGGCATCATGCATGCCTGTGGACATGATGTGCACACATCCTCATTGTTGGGAGCTGCTAAAATATTAAATACCCTGCGTAATCAGTTTTCGGGGGAAATAAAACTGATCTTTCAACCGGGAGAAGAATTATTGCCAGGAGGAGCCTCGTTACTTATAAAGGAAGGGGTCTTAAAAAATCCGGTACCGGAAGCGATTATAGGGCAACATGTAATGCCTGAAATGCAAGTTGGAAAAGTTGGATTCCGCCCGGGCATCTATATGGCATCCACGGATGAAATTTATATTACAGTAAAAGGAAAGGGCGGGCACGGAGCCATGCCGCATACACTAATAGATCCCGTTTATATTTCAGCGCAGCTTATCATAGCATTGCAACAGGTGGTAAGCCGATGGGCAAAGCCATCCATTACCACTGTGCTTTCCTTCGGGAAAGTGATTGCAAATGGCGCAACAAACGTTATACCGGATGAAGTTCATATAGAAGGCACTTTCCGCACGTTCAACGAGGAATGGCGCGCGGAAGCACATCGCAGGATGAAGGACCTTGCGAAATCCATCGTGGAAGGAATGGGAGGGAAGCTTGATTTTGAAATACGAATAGGCTATCCTTTCTTGAAAAATGATGAACAGCTCACAAACTTCCTGATAAATGAAGCCGCCACTTATATGGGAGATGAAAATATAGAGCATCTGGATTTGCGAACCACCGCAGAGGATTTTGCGTTCTATACGCATCAGGTTCCGGGATGCTTTTACAGGCTCGGAACAGGAAATATTGACCGTGGCATTACAGCCGGCGTCCATAATCCAAATTTTGATATCGATGAAGAAGCTCTCAAAACGGGAATGGGTTTAATAGCCTACCTTGGAATGAGAAAGCTTGAAAGTTTGTAGTACAAAGCTAAATGAAAACTCAATTTACCTCACTTAAGCTTCGTCTTTCCACGGGAGGGTTTTCTTCTTTACTTTTCATAGTGTTTTTTGTCGTTTTGTTTTCGCACGTATCCGCGCAGATGGATTCAGTCATTCCATGTATATCTACAAAAATGAGCACGCTCCATGGATTTAATAAACCTGATCCGGGGATCATGCAAAAAAATGATTTCACTGTAGAGGATACTGAGATATATTACATTCCTGTAGTTTTCCATATCATTTATTCTACTCCCGGATATGGTCCTGACACATTAACCGATAGCAATATCATTTCTCAAATGCAGGTGCTCAATGAGGATTTTGGTAAAATGCCAGGTACGCATGGATATAATAATTACAATTTTGGGGCAGATACCCGGATTCGTTTTCGCCTCGCGCAAATTGATCCTAATGGAAATAAAACCAGCGGAATTGACAGGAAATATCATCATACCGCAAACATTTCTACAAATAATGAAATGGATATTAAAAACGTCAGCAGGTGGGACCAAAGGTATTATTTGAATGTCTGGGTGGTTGACAAGATAGACGGCGGAAGTTCCACAACGGGGTATTCTTACCTGGCACACGATGTTTCCACGAAGGATAGTGCCCAGCAAATAGACGGGACAGTTGTAAATTACCGGTTTATTGGCAGAAATGCAAACTATCAGAATAGAGTCAATTACAAACTTGGAAGGACACTAACACATGAGATTGGTCATTATTGCGATCTTCACCATACATGGGGAGATGTAGATATAAATGTATGTGGAGATGATGGAGTGTATGATACGCCCCCTTGTGAGAATCAATATTTTTCGCAGTACAGTGATGGCTGTGATTCTCCTTACCAGTGTCCGGATTCCAGACCGGATCTTTCCAAATATACCACTGATCTTATAAATGGTAAAATAGATTCCCTGAATTATAGATTTAAATCAGGAAAGATTTCACAGGTAGTTTATTACAAGGATCTTTATAACTTTGAAGTGATCCTGAATTATGCTAGGTTAATAGAGGATTATATGGATTATTCCGATGACCGCTGCATGGATGTTTTTACAAAAGGGCAGGCAAAAAAAATGCGTGCAGCTTTACGGGAATACCGTCCTAATCTTATCAGTTGCCCAAATTATCTAAGGACTGGAATTGATTCCTCCTGTGGCACTACAACAAAAACTTTCATAGCCAACGATGTTGAGATTATCCCGAACCCAACCGTTTCAACGAATATTAACTTCTTCCTGTATCTGGATTATGAGCAAAAGCTCGATTTTTTCCTCTATGATAATCTTGGACGGGAATTATTTGAGCAAGAGCGTGTAACCGCCGGCGGCGGCAATTACACCATGTCAGTTCCCGGACTCAAGCCCGGAATCTATTATGGACTCATTAAAGGACAAACCCAGTCATTTAGAAAAAAAATCCTG
>CAILMK010000144.1 GCA_903835275.1 uncultured bacterium
GAATGAAAGAAGCTGGCGATTTCTTTTATGTACGTCTTCTAATTGATCCTTTACATTTTATCAAAGCCCTGTCTCAAATCCTCAATCAGATATTCAGCTTCTTCAAGGCCAACGTACATTCGTATAGCACGGTGGGTTTGGTTTGTGGGATCAAAATCACTTCTTTCAATGCTGGCGCATTTTGGGATTATGAGGGATTCATGGCCTCCCCAGCTAACAGCCATCATGATATGTTGCAGAGATTCGCAGAATTTCTCGATCTTTTCAACGGAATCCACTTTCAGGATAAAAGTAAAAAGTCCGCATGCATTTTTCATTTGCTTTTTTGCGAGTTCCAGTTGCGGGAAACTTTCATCAAAAGGGAAAATTATTTTTTCAACCAAAGGATGACTTTTCACGAATTCAATAACTTTATATGTTGTCTGGGTGATTCTATCAATTCGAGCAGGAAGCGTGCGTAAACCACGAATCAATAACCAGGCATTGAAAGGTGTAATTCCTGCACCGGAATTCAGATATTCACTCTGGAATATTTTATTGATTCTTTCATGGCTTCCGCAGAGAACACCAGCTACCGTATCACTATGTCCACCTATATATTTGGTGCCACTTTGCAATACCAAGTCTATCCCTGTTTCAATGGGTTTTTGATAGAGTGGACTGCAATAACTGTTATCGCAAATAGTAGTGATGTTGTTTTTTTTTGCAAGAGTTGCAACTGCTTTCAAATCCTGCAAATCGAACATAAAACTATTCGGAGATTCCAGGTAGATTATGGAAGTATTTGGTTGGATTGCTTTTTCGAAATTTGCAGTATCCGTTCCGTCAATATAAGTAACACTTACATTGAACCGTGGGAGAATATTATTGAACATCCTCCATGCCCAGGAATACGGTTCGCGAACACTCACAATATGATCGCCGCTTTTTACATTGGCAAGTACTGCACAAAATATAGCAGAAGCGCCGCTATTGAAAACAAGGCAATCTTCAGCACCATCTAGTGCAGCAAGCTTTTTACGCAGAATGTCTACTGTAGGATTGATGCCGCGGCTATAAATATATCTGGTGGATTCATCCTTGAAAGTCTGACGCAATTCATCTACTTTTTTAAAAGCAAAATTGCTGGTCTGCATAATAGGAGGGGAAATCGCATTGAAATATTGCTCCCTGTCTTCTCCAAGTTCGTTTAGAATGTATGAGATGTCCATAAATTATTTTGCTTCGGATGTTTTGAATTTTTCGATAATGAAATATGCAATTGTAAAGAATGTAAGTGTGCACGTTCCGGTCAATGCAGCCTGTGGTTTTTGTATGGCAATCGTTGTCGCTATCAATATAAATGCGGTAATAAAAATAATAGGCACCAGGGGAAATAATTTCATTGAAAATATCTGCCTTTTATCCATGCCTTTTGTTTCCCGACGTAGCTTAAATATCGCAGCCGCTGAAGCAGCCATCCCGATGCTATCAAGGAAGATAACAAAGTTCAATATCTTGTCAAATGACTGAGCGAAATATAAAATGATCACGGATACTATTGTGAAAATGGTAAGCGCTACAGTCAAAACATCTTTCTTCTGTGATTTCTGAGAGAATATCTTTGGCAATGCACCGTTCTCACTCATGGCGCACATTACACGAGGATTACTCATTAAAATTACATTTACGTATGCAAGTACACATAGGAAAAGCAACATACTGAATATTTGTCCGCCCATGACACCGAATAGTTTTGTAGCAACTGTAAAAGCTATCTCTTTTTCGTTCTTGAGATCATTAAATCCTATGACACTGAAATAGGAGAGATTCACCAATAGATAAAGACCAATAACAATAGCCATTCCTATGAAAATTCCGCGCGGTAAATTTTTCGATGGCTTATCTACATCTGTCCCGAAATTGATGGATTGCTGATAGCCTCCATAAGTAAAGGAAATTGCGATCAAGGTTGCCCCGAATGATTTCAACCAGTCCATCCAGCTTGTATTTCCTGAAAGATCAATAACATCATTTCCGGTATGGTGAATGGATGGAATGAACAAGGCAGAAACAAGTGTAA
>CAILMK010000145.1 GCA_903835275.1 uncultured bacterium
CACAAAGAGGACTATTTTAATTGAATTATTGCCTTTCATAGAATATTCATTTTAACAAATGTAGGAAATAATTTTGAATTGGCGTAGTCCCGAAGGTTCGGGATTGTGGTCGCCCAAATGAACCCTTCCGCCTTTCAGGCACCTTCCCTTGTCAAGGGAAGGTGTTTCACTTCGTGAAACAAAGAACGCGGCAGCTTGTTCCGCTTGCGGAACTCCTCCCTTTAGAAAAGGGAGGTGGGCTTTAGCCCGGAGGGATTGAATGGGGCGGCAGAGGAGTGAGGTCACAAAAAAAAGAGGTGGATTTGCGTCCACCTCTTTCTCCCTAAATATATAATTATGAAAGATACCGGATATTTCAGTCATCAGTTATCAGTGAACAATGATCAAAAAATGATGACCGCTGACTGCAACTGTTCACTGATTTACACCATTACGGTAACTTTATTTTTGAGTACTTCCACGAAGCCTGAATTTACTTCGAAAAGCTGATCCTCGCCACCGCTTTTACGTACACGGATCTTGCCGGCTTCAATAGTTGAAATTAAAGGAGCATGATTCTCCAATACTTCAAATTGTCCAGCAGTACCCGGGAATTTTACAGAAGTAACTTCTCCTGCAAACAGCGTTTTTTCGGGTGTTAATATTTCTAAATGCATAGTTTCTAAATGTGATAATTTGTTAATGTGTTAATTCGGTAATGAAGCTCAATTTGCTAATTATCGAATTAATGAATTACCGAATTATTTGTTCGCTTCCGCCATTAATTTCTTGCCCTTCTCAATGGCTTCTTCAATGGTACCAACAAGGTTGAATGCTGCTTCAGGATATTCATCCACTTCACCATCCATGATCATGTTGAAACCTTTGATCGTATCAGCGATCGGTACAAGCACACCCTTCAATCCTGTGAACTGTTCTGCCACGAAGAATGGTTGTGAAAGGAAACGTTGTACACGACGTGCACGGCTTACCACTTGCTTGTCTTCATCGGAAAGCTCATCCATACCAAGGATGGCGATGATATCCTGAAGTTCTTTATAACGCTGCAACATCATTTTTACACGTTGTGCAGTATTGTAATGTTCATTACCTACAATTTCCGGAGTAAGGATACGTGAAGTGGAATCCAGAGGATCCACCGCAGGATAGATACCCAACTCAGCAATTTTACGGCTAAGTACTGTAGTAGCATCCAAATGCGCAAATGTAGTGGCAGGAGCCGGATCCGTCAAGTCATCCGCAGGTACATAAACCGCCTGAACGGAAGTAATGGAACCGCGTTTTGTAGAAGTGATACGTTCCTGCATCAGACCCATTTCAGATGCCAGTGTAGGCTGGTAACCTACCGCTGATGGCATACGACCAAGAAGGGCCGATACTTCGGAACCTGCCTGTGTGAAACGGAAGATGTTATCAATAAAGAATAGGATATCACGACCTTGTCCGGTTGGATTGTCTTCGCCATCACGGAAATATTCCGCTACTGCAAGACCTGAAAGAGCCACACGAGCACGTGCTCCTGGCGGTTCGTTCATTTGTCCGAACACTAGGGTTGCCTGTGATTTAACAAGTTCTGCTTTATCCACTTTGGATACATCCCAGCCGCCTTCTTCCATGCTGTGCTTGAATGCATCGCCATATTTAATTACGCCTGATTCGATCATTTCACGAAGCAAGTCATTCCCTTCACGGGTACGCTCACCTACACCTGCAAATACAGAGATACCTTCATATGCTTTCGCGATATTATTGATAAGCTCCATGATCAACACGGTTTTACCCACACCTGCACCACCAAACAGTCCGATCTTACCGCCCTTGGAATAAGGCTCGATAAGGTCAATAACCTTGATACCGGTATATAATGGTTCGCTTTGTGTGGATAGTTCTTCAAATTTCGGAGGAGTCTGGTGGATACCACGGGTACGTTCCTTGCTTACAGTTCCGATACCGTCAATGGCTTCTCCCACAACGTTGAACAGGCGACCGCGGATATCATCCCCGATCGGCATGGCTATCGGCATACCCATATCAAATACATCAGTACCACGTACCAGACCCTCAGTGGAGTCCATCGCGATGGCACGCACAAGGTCTTCACCCAGATGCTGTTGTACTTCTAATATCAGTTTTTGACCACCCCTGTTAATTTCAAGAGCGTTAAGGATCTTTGGCAGTTTAGCGCCTTCCCCTGAGAAGCTTACGTCAACTACGGGACCAATGATCTGGGCTACTTTACCTATATTCTGCATTTTAGAAAAAAATTAAAGCGTTTTGATTCGAGCCGCAAAGGTAGGGACATTTTTTGGAAAAATAAATTAGAATCTGCTTCATCTTTTAGATTTCATTTATACCTCACACTTCCAATTTTTTAAGATGTCAAATTAATGATAGGAAATTAAGCAGTTATAGCCTTTGAATTATTTAAGTATTTGTTTTGCAAATAGTTAAATTAATTAATAGATTTATGACTCTCAATTATATGTAGTATTTATAAAATTTTGTAATTTGCCCCTTCTTCAAAACTATGCAGGCTTACGATCGCGAAAATATTAACAGAACATGGGATGCCTTGCGCATTGTAGGCAAAAGTTTGCCTGATTTAATTCGTAACTATAATGAATTGCTGGCTCTTAATGACTGGACACCTGAACAGGAAAAGGTATTTCAGGAATTCATTAATAATCTGGTACTTATAGTCAGAACCCTGCAAGCTTCCACCATGCGGACGACCAGTCTTGCCTGGCAAAAATGCCTTAAAGTACTGGAAGTCTTTGAAGAGGCTATCCGATCCAGCCAGTTGATCCCCGGCGAAACTGCCG
>CAILMK010000146.1 GCA_903835275.1 uncultured bacterium
ATTTTCATACTTAAACAGATACCACTGTCATGTATTCATTCAGCAATAATCCCATAGGAACCTACACATTTGTTTTTGAAAAGCCTGGCTTTGGCGATTACAAAATATTTAATTTTAACAGTCTTGGCGCAGGCGAGGCTGACGTCAATCAGGTAAATTTATACAGGAATCCTGATTATCTTTTTTATGATTTGACGGAAATTCCCGCACTTGTTATTGCTACTGATGGCTCAAATCGTTATTATCTGGATGTTGATTTTAAGAAAAATGATCCTAAGCACACAGATATGCAAGGAGTACTTGCATTTGGCATGACTCCGGATTTTTCATTGAATGACAACAGCTGCATTTTCGTGTATATATATTATAACATTGATCCAACCCGCGATCTGTTGCTTACTATTGATATTACTGAATTTGCACGAATACTTTCTTTTTCAGGTGTAACGATAAAAGGCACCACCGTTTATTCAAAACTCTATCCACTTGCCAGTGCATCCATCTACACGGACTTGGTAAGTGGCAATGTAATGTATCCTGCTTTCGGCACATCAACAAATACGAATTTTATTTTACCCTAATGTCTAAACAATCACAATACGAACTACTCCTGAAGCAAATGCAAAGCCTCATTGTAGAGGGCATTCCTGCTGAAGGGAATATTTGCAATCTGCTTTCCCTCCTGAAAAGCGAAATGAATCTTTTCTGGGTGGGCCTGTATATGCGCACGGGAGAAGACACTTTAGGCCTTGGTTCATTCCAGGGATTACCAGCCTGTACAGTGATAAAATTTGGCAAAGGTGTTTGCGGAACTACAGCTACAAAACAGGAAACACAAATAGTGGATGATGTAACGCTGTTCCCGGGATACATTGCCTGCCATGCGGAAGCGGCCTCAGAAATTGTGGTGCCCGGATTCAGGGATGGGAAAATCCATTTTGTACTGGATGTAGATAGCGCAGAAAAAGCTGCGTTTGATACCGTCGACAAGGAGTATCTGGAGAGAGTTGTGAGGATGATAGAGGGGATCTATGCTATCTGAATCACGGATTTTATAGATTACACTAATCGCACTGATTTAAAATCTGTGAAATCTTTTAATCAGTTTAATCTGTGATTCTGAAATAATCTGCGTTAATCTGCGGGAGACAAAAACTTTGCGGAACTTTGCGAGAAAAAGATGTCAGAAAAGAATATACTCGGTTTAAAACTTCCAACTGATCCGCGCTGGGCGGATATGGTAAAATCCAGTCTGGAGGATATCCTTACTGATCATGCTTATTGCGAGCAAAAAGCGGCATCCACCTGCATCTCCATTATTACAAAATTTCCTGATTTTAAAGGTATTGTCGAAAAGCTGAGCCCTCTGGTTACCGAGGAATGGGGACATTTCAGGATGGTATTACGGGAATTAAAAAAACGCAAATTATCACTCGGCCCTCAAAGAAAGGACGTGTACGTAAACGAACTTATGAAGCTTGTACGATCCGGAGTGAGCAGGCAGGAATTATTGGTGGAAAGGCTTTTGGTTTTTGCATTGATTGAAGCCCGCAGTTGCGAGCGCTTCAAAGTGCTTTCTGAACAAATGGAAGATGAAGACCTCAAACGCTTTTACCATGATCTTATGGTTGCCGAGGCCGGGCATTACAGTCTTTTCATAGAGCTTGCGAATGCGCAGATGGAAGAAGAAATTGTACGCAAGCGCTGGAATGAATTATTACTTGCAGAAGCGGAGATCATGAAAAGCCTCGAACCGAGGGGCGATAGAATACATTAAAAAAAGGAACAAAGGGCGAGGGACAAGGGACAAAAATCCATTCTTAATAACAAACCAAAAAAAAGTTAATCCTAAAATCCATTAATCCAACATCCGCCGCGGCGGACTAGTTCAGACAAAAAACTAACGATCGTTAGTTAGCGAGCTAATTGAGCGACTATTTTATCGGCGGTCTTTTGCAATTCAGTCTGATCAACCTTCATCTTTGGCTTTTCAAAATTGATATCCCCAACTGTTTGAAGCGGAACCAGATGTATATGTGCATGAGGCACTTCCAAGCCAATTATGGCCACTCCGATCTTCTTGCAGGGAATAGCCCTTTCAATGGCAGGGGCTACTTTCTTGGCAAATAGAAACAAGCCCTGATAGAGTTCATCCTCCATATTAAAGATATAATCCACTTCCAACTTGGGAATAACAAGCACATGCCCTGTTGCGATGGGCGTTATATCCAGAAAAGCAAGATAATTTTCATCCTCCATGATTTTGAAGGAAGGGATTTCCCCGGAAACTATTTTTGAAAATATGGATGCCATTTTGTTAGTGATTAAGTAATTAAGTGGATTTCAATCGTAAATCGTAAATCGTAAATCGTAAATCGTACATCCTAAATCGTAAATTGAATTACTCTCTCGTTATCTTCAAAACTTCAAGCTTCAGCGTACCGGCAGGGATCGTTACCTCTATGGTATCACCGATTTTCTTTCCCAGCAAACTTTGCCCAATCGGACTCTTAACGGATATTTTACCTTCTTTCAGGCTTGCTTCAGTTTCTGATACAATCTTATATTTAACATCCTTCTTGGTATTGTGGTTCTTCACATAAACCGTGGAAAGGATCATTACCTTGCTGGTATCTACGCTGCTTTCATCAATAATCCTGGAATTTGCAATAGTATTTGCCAACTTGGATATCTTGGCCTCCAAATGCCCCTGGGCATCCTTGGCTGCATCATATTCCGCGTTTTCCGATAGATCACCCTTGTCTCTCGCTTCCTGAATTTGCTTTGCAATTTCCTGCCGCCCCTTGGTGGTTAGCTCCCTATGCTCCGCATTAAGCTTATCCAATCCTTCCTTTGTAAAATAAAAAACTTCAGCCATGTCTAATTAATTAAAAAACTCAACGTCCCCCTATTTGGGAGACGTTGAGTAAAATCTTATACAAATATAAAACCTTTTTAGCCTAAAGCGTCAGCTTTAACCCAAAAGTATTTGTTCCTGTAAATATGGATGAACGATAAGAATAATCAATACCAAAGCGTTTAAGATGATCCTTCCCGAAAGGAATATCCACTGTAGCTCCAAGAGAAGGACCAACATAGGCCTTCGTGCGATTATCAGCACTGAACATATCCTGTTCGTAGTTATATCCTGCACGAAGCATTAAAAGCCCTTTATAGCTGTATTGCACTCCTGCTATTTCCTGATCCTTGTCAAATGCATTGGACATGAAAGAACCTGCAAGAGTAACCTTACTTGCACTCAGGGAATCAAAGAACAAATCATAAGATACTCCTATATTCAGCATGGAAGGAAGTTCAAATTCATTCGCACGGCTTTCTATTGTCATTTCATAAGCAGATCCGTCAATCAATGCACGTGTAGCCAATCCACCACCACTATAAGACATTGTAGGGCCAATATTCCTAAGGGATACACCAATTTTTATCCTGTCTTTATCACCTGCAAAATACTGAATACCGGCATCCATTGCTATACCATTAGCACTTACGGAAGTTACACCTTCACTAAGCGCGCGGAATAAAATACCGGCGCGGATGGCATTGGAAAATTTATGCGCGTATCCGACACCGATGTTAACCATGGAAATCCTATAAGTACCCTGAACAGGTTCAGGACTATTTACTGTGGTAACAGGAATATCTCCAAAATCCCATGAAACAACACTTAAACCAATGGCATCATCCTTATCGGCACCAAGGGTTTGTGCAAAACCAAAGGCGTTAATATTAATGCCGACGGATGAATTACCCAACCAGTTGGTTCTGGATGCAATGAATTCCGTCTGGTGAATATCCGCAAGCCCTGCTACATTGAACTGCATGGCCTCTACACCATTAATACCTGCTATATTTACTCCTCCCCATCCGGAACTTCTAGCCCACGGATTCACAAGAAGCTGCTCTGCGCCGGCCTGGCCTACGCGGTCAGGATTTCCTGCCATTACGGATTGTGAAAGGGCTATGCCTATTAATAATCCTGCTATATTTTTGATCATCTTACTCATTTTTCTGATTTGATAATATTTAGAAGGTATCAAGGTCAAGTGGTCTCATTACACCAAACCATTTAAGAACTTTTTCGCCAAGATCACCAGCATTAATGTGAATCAGATAAACTCCACTTGCCACAGGAATCCCTGCTGTGTTTTTCAAATCCCAGTCAAGATATGTTTCCCTCAATTCATTTATCGTCTGATCCACTTTATACCTGCGTACAAGGGAACCGTCAATAGTATAAATATCAATGGTACATTTACCCGGCAGGTTTGTAATTCTTATCCTGTTATCCAACTGTGAAGTTTCATACTGGGAATATGCATAATACGGGTTTGGTACTACGTTTACCTGTGAAAGTGCCTGTTTGCCCAAAGTACTGGAAACGGTAGGTGCTACACTATTAGTGCTAAATGAATAAACCGGCAATTGATGGTTTTCAGGAGTTCCGGAAGCATTCGGATAAGTAGCATAAGGAGTAACTACCCTCAGGCGTATTTTCGCGTCAGATGGGATGATACCATCCTGAACGCTTTTCAGTTTTCCTGTTGCAGTCAAGGCTGGCGGCATTACCCACATTACGTCTCCAAATACATACTGAAGCATTGTATTATGCGCAAAGTTTTTATCATTTAGCATAGCAAGATATGTTTTGCAACTATCATAAGCAACGCCTTTTTCCTTTGCAAACCGTGTATAGGTATCTTTGAAAGACTGAGTCATTTTAATGCTGGATGTAAAATCATTCCTGGAACTCATTACATAGATCCAGTGCTTACCGGCCCATTGGTATGAGTTAATGTAATCAAAGCCAATTTTTGGATTTACATAATTGAACTGCCAGTTGATATTGGTAGGATTCCAAAGCATGTCATTACCATTGTCAAGCTTATCATGGGAGTCTTCCCCAAACATGATATTGAGACGTTCTCCGGTTTCAACATTAATGGCATAACCCGGGAACCAGCTTGTTCCCATTTCAGGATTAGTACCAGGACTGTAAACAGGACCGTTATTGCCATCCACAAATGGATTGGCATGCTTGCGTATATCAAATTTATTGGCTCCGCCTTCATTTTGATTCACGAGAAGCGGATCATTACTTGTTTCGCCTTCTTCAATTACAATACACTTAGTCCATTTACTCTTATCAGAAGTAAAGACAAGATCCACACCTTGTGAGATGTTTATGCGTTGGTTGGCAAAATCAACCTGACTCGGAATAGGGCCCAGGGTATATTCATACGAACCTGCAAGATCTTTAAAATATGTGGAACGCGCTGCCAAACCACCCGGTGCAATTACACCCGCAAGCAAACCTTCATAAACCTGGCGCGGATCCACCCAGTTATCATAGGCAAACTTATGTGTTGCTGATTGTGATAATGTCTGATTGTACGAAGAATCAATGAATAAAGTATCTCCTGCATTTAAAAGGACAGCACTCATATTGGATTTCCTAGGAGCCAATGTATCACGTTTAGGAATACCTGCACTATCATAAATGTGAATTAATGTCCTTGCTACTGTACTTGTGGTATCCCAGGTCACATCAAGGGTCCGTCCTGTGGACTTGCCATAATAATATGTCAATGATGCAAGCTGAGGATGCAGGATGTATGCACTTGATTTTGCTACAATGGTATAAATATTAGTGGTAACCAGTTTTGTGCTCTTGATAATTTCCGTTGTAGTTCCTACATCAGTAGGAGCAGAATGCCCGGTCCAATCCGGTGCTATTTCCACGTCATCATATTTTATATCCATCGGGATTGTACCACCCGTGGAAACTGCGTCTTTATGTGTTCCTGAACGTATCCAGTTAAACGGATTGATTGGAGCGGCGGTACCGCTTTGTTCTCCATCATAGATACCAGTCAACCAATAATTGGTAGGATCATCAAAAGTAATTGTTGCAGAAAGGAAACCATTTGTCAAGCGATTCTGGCTATCCAATACGGGTGCTGGAGCCTCCGTAAAGAATTTTGTAGGGTCAATCCGATAGTGATCTGCAGTATCCTTGGAGGTTACTACATCAAACTTTGCACTCAAAGGCTGGGCGATAGACACGACAAGACCTAACTTG
Organism: uncultured bacterium; assembly: GCA_903835275.1. Lineage (GTDB taxonomy): Bacteria > Bacteroidota > Bacteroidia > CAILMK01 > CAILMK01 > CAILMK01. The sequence goes on from CAILMK010000146.1 coordinate 6,101, forward strand.
GATACTATCTGATCATGATAAATACTGATGCTATCCTGTGAATAAGCAACCGTATCATCCAATTTGCTATTATTATTGTATTGTGTAATTACCCAACGTGCACGTGCAGGATTAGGTTCATACAAATTAGTAACCAGATTCGCGGAATCCACCTGTTTAATGCCCGTTGAATCATATATTTTCAGTTTAAAATCACCACCCGTAACAAGCAGCGGATCATAAACATTTATGCTAACCGGGCCTGCCCCTTTAAGGTATAAAGGCTGGGCAATTGAAGATGAATTGTTAGAGAATAACTCAGCTACGGAACTTGGATCAAGATCAATTGAATTACCTCCATTTCCTGTTCCTTCAATCCTGCGGACAGGAAGCTGGGTTCCGAAATCGGAATTCAAACTGGCACCACCAAATAACGGTGAAGAACTGTGAGGAATGGCAACAAGCTGAGGCACCCCTCCTATTTCTGACGGTCTGCCGGAAAGGAAGAATGTATTTTTATCACTTGGGTGTGCATTATAACCATACGCCATTACCATGTAATAATAAAATCTATTATTAATCAATTTATCACTGGAAGCAGCGAACAGATCCTTGGTGATCTCGTAAGTATGCTGAACGCCCGCATCGGCACGTTCTACTTCAAGTTTGGCAACTGTTCCAAGAACAGCATCAAATGTATTATTAATGATTTTAAGCGGAATAGTGCTGCTCTTCATATCGGATTGAGCAACCAGCCTTGCCTTGCTTATATCAGATAACTCACCCGCGGAAACGGAAGAATTCGCCAATTGGTAAATCAAATACCCTTCAAAACGGAAGGTATCGCTTTTACCAAAAGCAAGTACATTCTTTTCAGTCTTATTAATGGAACCATTCTGATCTATAAAGGATATTACCACTTTGTTTTCCAACTCAGTTACCTGCACTACAGGAGGTGTAGGCCCGATACGAAGTTGAAAACAATCATCATATAAGGTTTGCGCAAGGTCATCGGCAAAATCCAGTTCATTAATGGCATCTGTATTATCTCCCTGAAGGGCTGATCGAGCCCAGACTGCCCCTACGGTAATATTATTTACAGCACCGGGCTTAAGGGTGAATGGCCCGGACGCCTGAAGGAACCTTCTATCTCCTGGAGGATTACCGGCAGTTTTTTCAGTCCATTGATTTGGATCATTGCTCCTTGGGTCACCCGGGAACATAAACCTTGTCTTAGGACCTCCACCGGTACCATTTTTACCATCATTTCGGATGTAATTTCCTTGCTTCCAACGAGCTGTCATAAAGAAATAATAATCATCCGCCTGCTCAGGATTTCCATTTACAGGATTAAAGTCATTATTATAATATACAAAACTGGTCATAGGAAGATACTTGCCATGGATACCGGTTGAATCATCCGCCTTTGGACCAAGGAAAAAATCCACACCTACTGCAGGAAGATTTTTTCCGTATCCAAGGGCACCCGGATCAACATTCTCACCATTGTAACATATACCAAGGCTACGGTTGGTATCCACTGCCACATAGTCATCAAAGGCATATCCGAGGTCCGGATCAACCCATTGCCCCATGAATGTACTATCGATGGAGATACTGGTATTCCGGTTAATAACCTTATATGCATAAAATGTAGCGCTGTTCAACTGGTCATTGGTAACAAAGGCAAAAGCATGTACCTGCACTTCCAGGCCGATGGCAAGTGCATGTGTTTCATTGTGTGTATTACCTTTATCATTGTATACCCACCAAAGGTTCTGGTCTGGCATGAATTCACAATTCGAATTACTGGAAGTGACTGCAAAAAATGTAGGGTAATCGCTGTTTTTAGCATCATACTGGTTAAAGTCATAATGCCCGTTACCATCCACATCCTTGAATGGAGCCAGAAGAGAAGCAAAAGTCAATCCGCCGGTATTCGCCATTGGAGCGGCAGGCCAGCTAATCATATCAGCAGTAGCGGGAGCCGTTCCGTTATGGAAATTATCTATATCCGTTTTACTGATCTTCCATATCTTATCATATTGCAGACAGGCTGCAGCATCGGTACTTTGATTATTGATATCCAATGGCCCCGGGAAAAAGTCACTACCATTTTGACGATACGTCATGGCAGCTTCCTTCAGATTCCCTCCGTCATAACCGCCTATCCACAGGGAACCCGCAAATAAAGAGGTTAAATGCGGTTGCCCTTCCTGGGTTACTTTGGGTACTTCATATTTGGCAAGGCCAACAAGGTCCCACCACATATCACCGCCATTCAGGATATGCGCCCTGACGTTGTTGATGTCCAGGTCCGCGGAAGCAGTTGCAGGAGTACAGGCATCTGCCAATCTTTTGTGCTTTCCAACAGTAGGGATAGGTTGTCCCACATTGGGAGCAGCATAAGCAACGGAGCCTAATGCCATTAAACCTATCAGGGAAAGGATCGAAATCTTAAATTTATTCATAACCTAAATCAGTTCTAAATTTCCAAATACTTAATTAAAATGAATAG
>CAILMK010000147.1 GCA_903835275.1 uncultured bacterium
AAGGAAATTCCGCACGATAAAAGGTGTGGATACTGTTTTATCGAGGGCGGGAATTCCCATCAACATGACAATTCTTCGTGAAAACATCGAGGATACGTATGGAGGGATTGAATACATGCAGAACTATGATGTATCTGTATCGTATCGCCTGATCTCAAAAAAGGGAACGGAGCAGTTTGTACGTTTCGTATTTGAATACGCAAAGAGGGAAGGAATTACAAAAGTTACCTGCGGACACAAGAGTAATATTATGAAATTTACCGATGGTATTCTGATGAATACCTTCTATGAAATAGCAAAGGAATATCCGGGAATTGATGTAAACGACCTCATTGTTGATGATCTTGCGATGAAGCTTGTGCGTCGTCCGGATCAGTTCCAGCTGGTGGCGCTTACCAATTTGCAGGGCGATATTATTTCTGATCTTTGCGCTGGACTCGTTGGCGGACTTGGTTTTGCACCAAGCGCGAATGTGGGTGATAATATTTCAATATTTGAAGCGGTACACGGTACGGCTCCTGATATTGCCGGAAAGAAATTAGCGAACCCAACCTCACTCTTGTTTTCAGGGATCATGATGCTTCGCCACGTGGGCTTTATTTCTTATGCTGATAAAATTGAAAACGCTTTATTACACACGCTGGAATCCGGCATTCATACAGGAGATTTCGGAGAAGCAGGTTCTAAATCTGTAAATACGGATGAATTTGCGCAGGCGGTGATTTCCAACCTTGGTAAAAACCCTGTTGAATCAGCCGTAGTGGAAACTGCCGGAACTGATTTTGTATTTGTTCCGCCTGTCCGGCCTTCAAAAATTAATATGATGGCTTCAGAGAATCCTCCTGCTGAAACGCTGGTAGGAATGGACTTGTTTGTTTCCAGCGCTGCCGGTGCGGAAGAAATCGCTGCCATTATTCAACCGCAATTGCCTGCGGAATTGAAATTAACTGTCATCTCCAACCGTGGCACACAGGTATGGCCAACGGCATCTATTTTCACGGATAGTGTAGCGCAATACGGATGCAGGATAGAAGCAAATCCGGTAGGAGGAAATTTAACCCGGTCTGAATTATTGAAAGTCTGCGATAAACTTTCGGGTAGCATACTTATTGAAGATATTGCATTCCTGAAAGATTACGGGGACTTGAAAGGCTATTCACTGGCACAGGGACAATAATTTAATTATGAATTACGGAAATTACGAATTACGAATTGTTCAGCACAGCCTCTTCGAGTGAAATGGTTTTACAAAATCATTTTTGCCCGAAGGGCAAGTCCCCCTTTTAGGGGGATGACAAGTATGCCAGAAAGAAGAATGAAAGACCAAGAAGTTAATACACATCTATGTGACTAGTATTATCGAACAGAAATGGGAGGAATATTTCAATGAAAAATAGCGTTTTGGAACTTGCTATAACCAAAGTGTGGTTTGATGCCGGGATGATCTGTGTTCATTTAAACAATGGACAAGATTATAGGAAGCCCATTTCTCTTTATCCAAATCTCAGAAAAGGATCTCCAAAACAAATGGAGAAATACGAATTGTGGGATAATGGGAAATGGATACATTGGGAGGAGTTAAACGAAGATCTTTCCCTTGATGGTTTTCTGATTTAGATAGCATTCAATCTTTGCATAGATGCAGCCAGGAGTCAGTCAGCCCAGAAATTCTTAGCGAGCTTGCCTGTTGCAAGCAGGGAAACGCTACGAATAACAATTCCAAATTTTCTAAGAAGTTCAACCCTCTCCATGTGGAGAGGGTGCACGATAGCGGGGTGAAGTATTAAGGAATTAAGGGCAACCACAAGGGTTG
>CAILMK010000148.1 GCA_903835275.1 uncultured bacterium
AGATCAGCGATAACAACGGCAGATTTGAAAGTCAGTACCGTTTTATAAAAAGTAATTAACACGAAATCAACACCTATCCAATTCCGGAAACGGGCTGCCTCAAAAGGGCAGCCCGTTTTTTTTGATCGGGATTTGTTAGATTAATGGATTGTTGGGATTCGTTATCTTATGCAGTCCGCCGTTGATGCAGAAAATAAAATCACTTTACCTGTTCCACCAATTCCAATCGTTTTACAATTGAATTTGGTTTAAGGATAGTTCCCGGAGAAAGAATCGCGTTTGCACCTATTTTGGAATGATCGCCAACGAGAGCACCGAATTTTTCAACACCCGTTTGAATGATCGCAGAGTTAACCAGAACTGATATTTGCTTATCCGTCCTTTCATTATAATGATTAGCAGCAATGGAGCCTGCTTCAAAATTCACATGGCTACCGATGATGCTGTTGCCAATATAATTGAAATGAGCCGCAGTGCTATGATCAAAAATGATGCTTGACTTGATCTCACATCCCGGACCAATCTTTACTGAGCTGCATAAATAAACTCCTTCACGAAAATACGCATTGGCGCCAATGAAACAATTTTCTCCTATGATGACGGGGCCTTTCAGGGTAACCCCACTTTCAATCACTGCTGTTTTATGAATGGCGATGTTATCCTTTATCAGAAAATCATCACCGAGGGAAGGGCTAATTTTACGTAAAATATTTGAAAGATCATTCGTGATATCCCAGGGTAATGTATCTTTCAGATCCGGGAAAATGGATGAATAGTTTTTTATGAATTGGGATATGTCAAGCATTTTTTCATATAAATAAATACACAGATTAACAAATCACAAAAACAATCATCCACCACCGCGGATTAAATGACTAGATCAAAAATCCCTTATCACTTATTCTCTTTTGACGCACGAATGATTGGAGGAATGGAAGTTCCTGTCATATCACCGATAATATTTATTAATTCAGAATTGGCAGGAAGAACAATTTTTGCGTTATTCTGTAAGGTTTTTTCCACAGCTTCAATTTTGCGAAGAAGTTGTGCGTTGCCAATGAAGTATTTTTCTGCGGCTTCATTTACCAAACGCAATGCTTCCGCCTTACCTTCTGCATCGAGGATTTGAGCCTGTTTAATACCTTCCGCTTTTTTGATCTCCGCACGTTTTTGACCGTCCGCCTGTGTTTCTATTGCCGAAGCGAAATCAATCGCAGCCATCTTTTCATTTTCTGCCTTTACGATCTTATTCATCGTTTCCTGAACGTCCTTTGGAGGATCAATTTCTTTCAATTCGGTACGGACAATATCAATTCCCCAGTGCCTGGTTTCCGCCTCAAGGGTGGTCATAAGATCCTTGTTGATGCGGGCACGTTCACTGTTACAGGATTTTAAAGTAAGTGTACCTATTATATTCCGCAGAGTGGTCCTGGCAAGGTTCACTATCTGGTATTCTATGTTATTGACATTGTACTGCGAGTTCTTTACGCTTTCCTCATCCGGACGGATGCGGAAATATACCTGTGCATCCACATGGGCATTCAGGTTATCAATGGTAATGATCTCCTGCTTTTGTGCATCCACCATTTGTTCGGTAACATTTACCTGGTACATCTTGCTGATAAACGGAAATACCCAATTGAAACCGGGAGCTGCATAACCGGCGTATTTTCCGAGACGTTCAATAAGTCCCCTGTGCGTAGGGCGCAAAATCCTGACTCCGGCAAAAAAGAAAAGAACAATGGGGATAATTAAAATAAGTAAGAACGGCATATATTTATTTTTAAAGGTTAAATATTGACCACCATACAGAAACAGGCCAATTATACTTCAAAGTAAATGGAAAGATTGATATAGTGGATGAATTAGAGGGAAATTTAATATTGTTACCAATACACCCAATCATGATTTGCCATGCCCTTTAGGGCGTGGAATAATTGAAAGCAAAGTAGGGGCTTTAGCCCAAATATAACTGCATTGGGCTAAAGCCCGTCATCTTTTCAACTTTTAACCACGGCTTAAAAGCCGTGGCAATTCAGGAATATATTGCAAAACAGGATTTAGAAGATTTAGAATATCTCTACATGGTCGAAAGATGTTTCACCAAGGCCCTTTTTGCAATGGGTAATAAGGTTTCCCATACGGGTACGGAACCACTGTAACCTGCCACATACACTGCAGGAACAGTAAGCAATTTTGCCTCCCTGATAAGTGTCATTTTCATACTCTCGTATGTTGTATTGATTCCGGTAGTATAACTGGTCACATAACGCGTATGGATGCCTCTGTATTTTTCATCATGTCTTTCAAAAATAGTCAGGCGGTATTCATAGACCCTTGCCAGGTTATCACCGCCGTTTCTTAGAAATAAATATCCATATTGCAGATCCACCGGCTGAATGCCGAGTGGATATAATTCCAGCTCCTGCTCAATGAAATCATAGATGCTCCTGCCCTCTTCCATTTGCTTTTTTATTTCCGGAATGGAAAACTGAAGTATTTTCTCGATCTCTTCCATGACTTCATCATCCTGGACAGCGCTTTGATAGTGCAAAAGAAAATTTTTGAAATCCATGCCCTGAATGTACTTGGGCATGCTTTCGGAAAAACGGGTTTTATTCAGTGCGAGGCTTTGAAGAAGATTATAATGCGCGATAAGCTCAGCAAGATCCGGATAAAGTTTCTGCTCCTTAAAGTGCTTTTTCACTGAGGAAAGGTACGCGAGCAGAACAAATTTCTTGTATTCAAAATCAATCAACCCTTCAGTCAGCCAGTTTTCTTTCAATGTATCCATTGTTTTGACATTTCATACTAAAACGATTGTTTCAGCCTGTGAGTTTCAAAATGGTAATCAGGACAATGCATAAAAAAAGAGACGCACCAAAAGTGCGTCCCGTTACCACATAAAAATAACACCCGAAGCATTTACCTCAGCATATCTCTTTAGTCTGAATAGACCTTACAGAGGAAGATGAGGTATAAATTTTTATTTTGTTACGACTTCAACGTCGCAATCAATATTTACGTTATCGCTGAGAGTTAATCCACCACTTTCCATAACAGAGTTAAATTTC
>CAILMK010000149.1 GCA_903835275.1 uncultured bacterium
CAAAAAACCTAATTTAGTGTTTGGAATTTCGGATTTAGATATTAGATATTAGGATTTAGAATTTTACCTTTGCAGTATGAATCTACATACCCTTACTGCCATATCCCCTGTGGATGGCAGGTATCGCAGCAAGACCGATGCACTGGCGCCCTATTTTTCTGAATTCGGGCTCATCCGTTACCGTGTATGGGTGGAAGTGGAATATTTCATTGCCCTGAATACGCTTGAAATTCCTGCCTTAAAGGGTTTCCCAAAGGATAAAAACGAGGTATTACGTTCTATTTATCATGATTTCACATTGGAAGAAGCGCAACGCATCAAGGAGATTGAGCGCGTTACCAACCACGATGTAAAGGCGGTAGAGTATTTTCTCCGCGAAAAATTTGAAAGCCTCGGACTTGGGGCATTCGTGGAATTCATCCATTTCGGGCTTACTTCCCAGGATATAAATAATACCGCCATTCCTTTTTCTCTGAAAGAGGCCAATGAAAAAGTATTTTTCAAGGAACTGGCTCGTGTAGTTCAGAGCATCCATACCCTCGCCATGGAAAACAAGGATGTACCGATGCTTGCCCGTACGCACGGACAGGCGGCATCCCCTACCCGCCTCGGCAAGGAAATGATGGTTTTCATAGAACGCCTCAACAAACAGATACTTTTGCTGGAAAATACCGGCGTTTATGCCAAATTCGGCGGTGCTACGGGTAATTTCAACGCACATGTGGTTGCATTCCCGCATATTGACTGGGTGAATTTCGCCAATAACTTCCTTTACGAAGCTTTTGGTATGCAGCGCAATAGGTTCACTACGCAGATTGATCATTATGATGAACTTGCAGAAATATTTGACACCATGCAGCGCATCAATGTGATACTGATTGACTTCTGCCGGGATATCTGGAGCTACGTTTCCATGGATTATTTCAAGCAGAAAATAAACAAGGACGAAGTAGGCTCATCTGCGATGCCGCATAAAGTGAATCCGATTGATTTTGAAAATGCCGAAGGAAACCTTGGCGTTGCCAATGCACTGTTTGAACACCTGAGCCGTAAACTGCCGATCAGCCGATTGCAACGTGACCTTACTGATTCCACCGTTCTGAGAAACATAGGAGTTCCTATGGCGCATTCGCTTCTTGCTTATGATTCCATCATCAAGGGAATGAGCAAATTGATCGTCAATACTGATAAGATCCACGCCGATCTGGAAAATAACTGGGCGGTAGTGGCAGAGGCTATACAAACCATTCTGCGCAGGGAAAACTATCCTCATCCTTATGATAAACTTAAACAGTTTTCCCGCGGAAAAAGCCAGCTGGGCAAGGCCGAATTCCATGAATTCATCAATAGCCTCGAGGTTTCCGCAGAGATAAAGAAGGAATTGATGGCTATAACGCCATTTAATTATACGGGGGTTTGACCTCACCCCCAGCCTCCCTCCACATGTAGAGGGGAGTAGCTCAAAAGTAGTTATTAAGTTATTGAGTGTATTTTAGGATTTAGGATTTACTGCGTTTGTTGTAAATTTGAACCGAAAATTAGACAAGAATGAAGATCCTTTTAGATAAAATAGACGTTCCGGGAATAAAATCCTTTGAAGTG
>CAILMK010000150.1 GCA_903835275.1 uncultured bacterium
ATACTTTTGACCATAATATAATCAAGACGGTAACTTCCTACGAAGGAGCAGCTATAAGTGATTATTATACTTCAAAAGAACAGTATAATATCATTAGCAACAACAAAATTTATGGTGGCTCTGTTGGAATTATTTTATCATCTAGTTTAACATATGAACTTGGAAATGTTATTTCAGGAAATACAATTGATAGCTTTGGCGAACGAGGTGTGGACTGTGAAAATCAGGATAGTCTTACAATTACTGGCAATAAGGTATCCGGTATAGCTGAATTTGGAATATTTTGCAATGACATCGTTTCTCATAGAGTAGGTCACAGGGATACCTGTGTTATCGGCAATAATTTTATTATCCAGCCAAGGGGCTGGCTAATCAATAGCTTTACGAGTGCCTGTTATGTCGGTGCAGAGTTGGCAAATGTATGTTTCAATAGTATTTATTCAAAAGAGAGTGCCTCCACCGATTATGCAATGTTTGTATATAAATCTAACGATTCTAGCAGCAAGTTTGTCCGCTTAATTAATAATTGTGCTTTTAATGACGGTGGAATTGCTCTTCTTGCTGACAAGATAGATTCCTCAGACTATAACAACTGGTATTCCAATGGTTCTAAAACATTGGCAGTTTGGGATAAAAAAAATTGCACATCTTTAAAGGACCTTCAAGCTGCCAATTCAATGGAAAAACATAGCATATCCTTGGACCCTCATTTTATAAATCCAAAGGCTGATGATTTACATATCTCCGGATCTTCCCCCTTAAAGAATGCCGGAACATATATGAATAGTTTCTCAAGTGATATTGATGGACAGCAGCGTGATAAAAAGACTCCATGTATCGGAGCAGATGAAATGCTCGCGAATGATATAGGTGTACTCGCAATTCTTTCTCCTAAAGACAGTATGTGTGGCGATAGTCCGGTGTCGGTGCAAGTGCAATTAAGAAATTCAGGATATAATGACCAGAATAATAATTTCAATGTCCATATTCAGGTAAATGGTTCTGCCGTGGCTTCCACATCACAGGCATTTACAGGAATATTAGCAGGAAGAGATACCATAATTTCATACAGCGTAAGTCCTGTATTGGATACAAGAAAGGGTGGTATCTATTCTATAAAAGCATATACAGATCTATTAAGCGATAAAAATGCCAGGAATGATACTGCAAATAGTATTGTTCATGTATTTGCATTGCCTGATGCCAAATTCAAAGATACTATTTCTAATGCCAAAGGAATTGTAGATTTTGTCGCGATGGATTCTACTTTGAGTTATTACAATTGGGATTTTGGAGACAGCACAAAGCATGGCGGTAACTCTAAAGTTTCACATTATTATACTTATGGATCCGGCGTGTATTATATTCATCTGATAACTCATAATGTTATGGGTTGTGTAAACTCATCAAATGATTCTGTGACTTTAATTATTACCGGATTGAGTAAAAATGAAATCGCAATTAGCAATTTATTCATCTATCCAAATCCGTTCAAGGAACAAGCAACTATTTCCTATACGGTTTCAAATTCATCACTAGTGAAGATGGAAGTATTGAATGAAGAAGGGAAAGTTATTTCCACTCTTATCAATACCAAACAGGAAGCAGGGGAGTATCATCTTCCTTTGAATGCTACGAACTACCATGCGGGTATTTATTTTGTTAGAATGACAATAGGAGAGAGTGTCATCACCAAACAGATTACTCTGGTGAAATAATTATTGTTCAAAAATATCCAAACATGAAAACTGTCATTCTATATTTCGCCTTTTTGTTTTTATCCTGCAACTCTTTTGCATCGGGAATGAAGGGGATTTATACCATTGATACTGCCGGTTCAGGCGCGAAGAATTTCACTTCATTTGCCGATGCGTGCCAGCAACTGCGAGACAGCGGAGTAGCGGGAGCAGTTGTTTTCAATGTTGCCGACGGTTGCTACACAGATTATTTAGAACTTGATAGTACGGTAAAAGGTACTTCTGCAACAAAGACCATTACCTTTCAATCACAATCACTGGATAGCAATAAGGTTGTATTAAGCGGCCCATACAATATTATTTATCTGGGAGGCGCATCTCATGTCACGATCCGTTTGATGACTTTAAATTGTGCCAATATCTGGGGTGCAGTAGATATTGATGACGGGGCATCATACAATACCATTGAAAGGTGTATCATCAGGTTTAGTGGTGTTGGTATTGACCTAAGGAGCTATTCCAATAAAAACACAAAATTCAATACGATACGAAATAATCGTATTTCCGGATTGGGAACTACCGGAGGAGGAATAGAAATTGTAAGCAGTATCAATTCATATGTTTCTGACCTCACCATTTCCAATAATGTAATTGACAGTTGCAATAATA
>CAILMK010000151.1 GCA_903835275.1 uncultured bacterium
AAATAAACGACGCATCAAGGGTATTATTCATGATGAATCTGCTACAGGGAAAGCGGTATTTATAGAACCTGAAATTACCATTGAGATCAGCAATGAACTTTTTGAATTAAAGCAGGAAGAGCGAAGGGAAATTTTCCGTATTTTAAAAGAACTTACAGAGCAAGTACAACCTCATGTATTGACGCTGCATTTTTATCAGCAGATAGCAGGGCTTTTTGATTTCATCCGCGCGAAGGCTTTATTTGCGATGCAGATAAAAGCGAGTATGCCGGAATTAAAGGAAACTCCCGTTATCAACCTGATGAAGGCATATCATCCGCTCCTATATTTGCATAACCTGAAAGTTCACAAGGAAACCATTCCCATCTCTGTAAAACTTGATGAACAGAATAGAATTTTATTGGTCAGCGGACCTAATGCCGGAGGGAAATCAGTCAGTTTAAAAACCGTAGGATTGCAGCAATTAATGTTGCAATCAGGCATGCTGGTTCCATCGTATCCCGATTCACAATTTGGAATATTCCAGAAAATATTTGTAGAACTTGGTGATGAACAGAGCATAGAAAACGAATTGAGTACATACAGTTCGCGCTTAAATCACACCAAATATTTCCTTGAAAAGGCAGATAAACATACGCTGATTTTCATAGATGAGTTTGGCTCCGGAACCGATCCGAAGTTTGGTGGCGCCATGGCGGAATCCATTTTGGAAGCACTTAATAAAAAGAAAGTTTTCGGAGTAATAAACACGCACTATTCCAACCTGAAAATATTTGCGGCAAATTCACAAGGAATCATTAATGGTGCGATGACCTTTAACAAGGATACGCTGTCTGCCCTCTATGAATTACGCATCGGTCAGCCGGGTTCGTCTTATGCATTTGAGATCGCAAAGAAAATAGGTTTGCCTGAAAAAGTGATTGAAAGTGCAAGAAAGAAAATGGATCAGCAGTATTTTAATTTTGATTCCATACTTGCCACTCTGGAAACGGATAAGCATTTATCCGATATAAAAAAGAAACGCCTCGATAAGCAGGAAACTGAATTGGAATTACTAATTTCTTCCTATAAACAACTCAAGGAAGAACTGGAGAAAAACAAAAAGAAAATCCTTTTGGATGCCAAGCAAAAGGCACTGGAAGATATTGAAAAAACAAAACTGCGTTTTGACGATCAATTGAAAGCTATGCGCCTTGAAGAAAAACAAAAGGCAAAGGAAGAACAGATACGGAAAGAACTAAAGGACAAAACGCAAAATCTTAAATCCGAGATAAAGGAAATAAAAGAAGAAAAGAAAAAGGCTACTCCCGAAACTATAGAGCAAGGTACGTTTGTACGTTTACATGAGGGAGGACAGATAGGAATGGTAGAGGAATTGCGTAATAACCGCGCATTGGTTTCCTTCGGGAATCTTCATAGCCTGGTGGCAATTGAAGACCTTGAAATTGCGCAAAAGGTATCTGAAAAGGTAAGGAAAGGATTTACCGATACGTCCAAAATGACAGAAGATTTTTCGCAGACAGTTGATGTTCGCGGATACAGGACGGATGAGGCTTTGAAGGAGGTGGAATCACAACTGGATAAGGCAATGCTATTGGGAATTTACTCTCTTCGCATTCTCCACGGAAAAGGAGACGGCATACTAAGGAAAATGATTCGTGAAATGCTGAAAAAATATTCCTTTGTGAAATCATTCAAGAGCGAACCCGAGGAATTTGGCGGCGATGGAATCACGGTAGTGGAGTTGGAATAAAAAAAGGGATTTACAAAAAGCAAATCCCTTTTTTTATTCCAATAGGTTTAATATTATACTTTCTGCAGCCAGATGCTACCACCGCGATGTCCGGTGGCATCCATCTTAAGGCATAAAGGCATGTTTTTCTCAAACCATTCCTTGTGAAAATGTTCAAGAAATGTATTGAAAGCAATAATCTTAAATGCGTTATTATATTGTAAAAATGCCCTAAGCGCATAGGTTTCATTATATGCTCGTGTGCGGTAAATCATTTTCTTGGTGATTTCGAACGGATAAAGAATATCATGAACGTGAATAATAACTCCACTCTGAAGTGCAGGAAGAACTTCGAAAAGGAAATAATTTACATCGGAACCTATTTTTACAATGTGGGATGAATCAATAAATAAAATATCTCCCGCCCCCAGTTTTTTAAATTCTTCAACAGGAACTTTCTGAACAATGTTATTAACGATTTTTACTCGTTTTTCATCTTTCTTATCTTCTTCTTTGAGAAGCCCCATCAACCTGGAAGTATCAGGCTCAATAAATGTAAAATGAGTATCCATTTTAAAGTAATCCCTGCAATCAAGCATCACTGTGGATGAATAACCTGAACCCACTTCGATTACACGTTTAGGTTTGAAATTTACAAGCATGCAGGCAAGGAAAACAGCATCGGAATAGTTGAACATACCATTCTCATAACTATATCTTAATCCATCTACCGGATTTTCCCTGAAAGGAAGAGTAGGGTATATGTCCTTGAAATTTTCCAGTAATTGTAATTGTGCTGATTCATTCAAATCAATGGCAGGAAGCTCCTTCCCTTTAATGGTAAAAAGAGCATCTTCATTCTTTTTTACCTCATTCAAGTCAGGGTAAGGACTGTAATAATGCCCGGGCGGATAAAGGGTTTTAAACTTGTCATGTTCCTTTTTCAGGGTACTTACATAAGGAAGTTTATTGATAATACTTTTTATTGCCTCTTTCATTTCGTGTAAATTTCTCACAAAACTATACAAAATATGGACTAAAGTACATAGAATTACACGTTTTTGTGGAAATTTGTATACTTTTGAATGAAAACTTAATTGAATGAATCATGAGAATCAGTGTTTTTACAATATTTGCGGTATTATTTATTTCTGTAATAGCGCATTCTCAAGATAAAAATGAGCTTTTATACGATGCAATCGTTAAAAAGGACATACCTGCGGTACAAAAATTATTGAATGTTGATCATGCCAATTCTAACTATGTGCGTTCGTCCAGCAGGTTTAATAAAACGAGTGTATTAATTGCTGCCTGTAAAACGGGCGACTCTGTAATTGTTCGGATGCTTATTGATAAAGGTGCTGAACTTGAATTTAAAGACGTTCCGTTTGGCCGCACAGCACTCATGTATGCTGTTGCTGCAAACAAGGCAACTGTTGTTGATCTTCTATTGGCAGAAGGTGCCAATGTAAATGCAAACGACGGCAAAGGATATAACGTGCTTACTGCTGCCAAGGATAGCGGTGATGAAGATATGAAAACTCTTATAGAGGATAAAATTGAAGAACTGAAACAGAAGGAAGCAGGGGAGAAGAAGCAGTAATTGCATTACTTTTTCAATGAAACAATATACACTCCTGAAAGTATGATCGCAAGTCCGAGGAATTGGACGAGGTGCATTTTTTCACCATCAAATGCTCCCCACAAAAGTGCCACAACCGGTATAAAATAAGTCACAAAGGATGCAATTAATGCATTTGATCTCTGGACCAGTTTATTGAATAAAAACATTGCGAGGGCAGATCCAAATGCTGCGAGGATAAAGATATATCCAAGAGAAACCCATGCAGCATGTCCCTGTTCCATCTTTGTTGTAAAATCAGTGGCAGAAAACAGATATATCAATGCTGGAATTGCCATGCATGTATAGGCAAAACTGGACGTCATTACAGATGGTATTTCCTGCAGAAAGGTTTTGCTCACATTATTGCTTAGCCCATATAGAAAGGCTGCTATGACTAGCAGAAATCCAAGTATGAGTATTTTGTTTTCGTGAAGAACGAACAGGTCATTGCCCGGTTTTAATAATATTATTATCAATGAACCTCCGAGCCCCAGTAATACTCCAATAAGTTTTCTTGTATTGAATGCTACGCTGAAGAATAAGGCACCTGTAACAAGAGTGAAAACTGGTGTGAGTGCATTCAATACTCCTGCAACGGAAGAGGGTAATCCGGTTTCAGCTTCTGCAAAAAGAAAAGGGGGAATGCCGGCATTCAATACACCAAAGATGAGGATGAATCCAAGCTTTCGCGGAGTTATTTGCCTGAGGTTTTTAATAACGAGAGGAAACATGACAATCCCCGCTATTGAAATACGCAGGCATGCAAGTTGCGGCGCTGAAAAGACGTCCAGTCCACGCTTTATCAGGATAAAGGAACTGCCCCATATCAATGACAGGGCGGCAATAATAAGAAAGCTGATCCATTTGTTTCCCTGCATAAGATGTAGGGAATAAATTATTTCATGTTGTGATATACGTTCTGTACATCATCATCTTCCTCAAGTTTTTCAATGAGCGCCATTACTTCCTCTTCCTGTGCTTCTGTTAGTTCTGTAGTGCTGTTTGGAATACGTTGCGCCTCGGCATTTATTACATTTAATTTTCTTTCTTCCAAAACCTTTATCATGGTTCCGAAATCAGTAAATGCAGTATAAAGAATGATCTCATTTTCGTCCTGGCCAATTTCTTCCAGACCGTGATCAATAAGATCAAGTTCAAGGTCATCAATGTTCAGTCCTTCTGCATTCAGGCGGAATACACCCTTTCTGTCGAAAAGAAAATCCAGGGATCCAGTTTTACCCAATGCCCCGCCCCCCTTGTTAAAATAGAGGCGCACATTTGCTACTGTACGGGTAGGGTTATCCGTAGCTGTTTCAACAAGGATGGCGATTCCATGT
>CAILMK010000152.1 GCA_903835275.1 uncultured bacterium
ATAATATTGCCATTGGCCAATGGCGATCCCACCAGAATTTCAGTCATTCACTGAAAGTAGCCCAGTTGGGAGATACCATCTATTGCGCTACCTATGCAGGCATGTATTATTACATCAGAAGCACAGGGGTTATGACACCATTATCCAAAATAAATGGCTTTAATGACGTTAGCATCAATGCAATGGGATGCAGCAAAAAGTACCATGATATATTTTTAGGATACAAAAGCTCAAATATTGATATTTTGCACAACGGGAAAATATTAAATATGAGCGACATAAGTACATTTAACAGGATTGCGGGCGCCAAATCCATTAATGGATTCTTTTTCAATGACAAGTTCTGCTATATAGCTACCTCTTTCGGAATAGTCCAGTATGATATTGAAAGAAATGAAGTATTTGATGATTACCAGGAAATATGGCCTACAAATGCAAATTCTGTCCCTATAAACAGCATCGCGTTTTTCAATGATTCCATTTATGCCGCTACTCCGCTAGGACTAATCGGTGCCCCCTTGAACAGTAATGTAGACCTTCGTGACTATACACAATGGAAATTGATTATTAATAACGTGGATTGTAAAGCATTGCAGGTATTTAATAATAAGCTTTGGCTCGGCATTAACAGTACCCAGAATTCCCTGCGTTATTATGATAAGAGACAATGGAATGTTTATTCCGCAGATACCTCAATTCATAAAATTGCCTCACTTGAAGCAAATACAGATAATATTCTTCTTGTTTGCGGTGGCTCACACATGCTACAGATTGATTCACTTATGATGGGTACAACAAGGACTGAAACAGGACCTGATGCCATCATGGATGAATTTTCGGATATCTGGATAGGAAACGCTTTTTACGGACTAATAGAAAAAGACACAAAGGACCAGCTGCATTTTCTTAAACCAAATGGGCCAACCTCTGCATCTAATGCATGTATATATTCTGCAAATGATATTGTGTACGTTGCTCATGGAGGCTATGATATAATTCACTATTCTGCATTGTATGATCAGGACGGAGTTTCCATTTTCAGCAATGGTATATGGACACCGCAGAACAAAAATTCAGGAACACCCTGGTTTGGTAATTTTCAGGATGTGAATTCTGTCGTTACTGACCCAGTAACCGGATATGCCTATTATGGCTCCTTTGGTTATGGCATAGCAGGTTACAATAATGGTAAACTCGTGGATACAATGGGAGCTACAAACAGCCCCTTCAGGTCTCCGCTTGGATATGATACTCTGCCATACTCAAAAATGACCGGTGATATAAGAATCGGTGGAATGGCTTATGATGACAACGGGACTTTATGGATAGCAAATTTCCTTGCCAAAACGCCGCTTATCGCAAAAAGAGGCAATAAATATTCCCGCTATGATGTAACCTCCAACCAGGGCAAAAAGGATATTATTTCAGTGACTCCCGATGATAATGGACACGTTTGGCTTAGACGTGGTTTCACCGGCGGCATAGTGGTTTTTGATCCAATTGCAAATATTGGCTATGAATTAGACGCAAGTGCCAATGGTGCAAATTTGCCCGACATAACTGTTAACTGCATAACGAAAGATAAACAAGGCGAAATGTGGGTCGGTACTAATAATGGGGTAACGGTCTTTGCTGACACACAAGATCCTTCAAAAGAAAAGTCTAATCCACCTTGGGTAGTTAACGGAAAAGAATCAGGTTATTTACTATCACTTCAACAAATCAATTGTATTGCTATTGATGGCGCCGACAGGAAATGGATAGGAACCAAAAACGGGCTTTTTGTTACTTCTGAAGATGGTATGCAGATCCTATATAATTTCACAACTAAAAATAGCCCGCTGCCCTCTAATAATATCCAGAACATCGGTATCAATGGAGTATCCGGAGAAATTTTTATCGGAACAGATGCGGGCATAATGTCTTATCGTGCAAATGCTACCGAGGCGGCAACTGACCTCGGTGAGGTATACGCGTTCCCTAATCCGGTTCGCCCCGGCTATACAGGCCCAATAGCGATAAAAGGACTTACTGATAATAGCAGCGTGAAAATCACGGATGTTACCGGAAATATTGTTTGGGAAACAACTTCTCACGGCGGACTTGTTACCTGGGACGGAAGGAATTTTTCAGGACGTTTGGCAAATTCTGGGGTATACCTGATCCTTATGGTAAACAGTGATGGCAGCCAGTCTCATATTTCAAAACTTCTTATTGTGAGGTAAATGAAATGCTTATTTCTACCCGCGGAATCGTTATAAGGAATGTAAAGTATTCCGAATCCAGTGTCATTTCAAAGATATATACCCGTACGCTTGGGATGCAATCGTACATGATACAGGGCATACACGGGGCTAAGGCAGCTATCAAGCCTTCCCTGTTGCAGGCAATGACACTTCTTGACCTTGTGGCCTATCATAACAAACTGAAAGACCTACACAGACTGAAAGAAGCAAGACCTGCTCCTATTCTTGAATCCCTTCCATTTGATGTCAATAAAAGCTCCACCGGACTTTTCATGTCTGAGATCATTTACAAAACCATAAGGGAGGAAGAACCTAATGAACCACTGTTTGATTT
This sequence comes from uncultured bacterium, assembly GCA_903835275.1. GTDB lineage: Bacteria > Bacteroidota > Bacteroidia > CAILMK01 > CAILMK01 > CAILMK01. The sequence continues at coordinate 2,581 of CAILMK010000152.1, forward strand.
TATTGAAGAGTGCATTATTTATCTTGATAAATCAGAAACAACGCAGCCTTTATTGCCGGTTTTTTTCATGCTGGAACTTAGCCGTCACCTTGGATTTTATCCACACAATAATATTGATGAGGACAATTATTATTTCCACCTGAAGGAAGGATATTTTTCTCCAAATTCCGGTAGCGAAAATGAAGTAATATCCCCGCCACATTCAAAATATCTTTCATTGCTATTGGATTGCACTATAGAAACTCTGAAAGATCTGCATATCCCAAAAACTTCCCGGCAAATTCTTCTTGAAAACCTTTGCACGTATTACAGTTTACACATTGAAGGATTTTCCCATGTAAAATCCCTTCAGGTTTTGACGAGTACGCTGAGGGGATGATAATGGCAGGATGCAGCAAATCATTTTTCGCACAAAATTTACTTATATCAATTTGAGTTTCAGTAACCCCCTGCTTTAGCAGGGGGAAATACAAACAAATGTCAATTGGGGCTTTAGCCCAACCATCAATAGTTGGGCTAAAGCCCCAATCTTACGTGCTATGTTTTGCCCCCGACTAAA
>CAILMK010000153.1 GCA_903835275.1 uncultured bacterium
CTGGTACATTGCATAATCAGCTTCCGGTGCCTGGGCTTCTATAACTTTCTCGTAATTCTGTTTTGCTTCCGCGTAATTTTTTGAAACGAATTCGCAATCGGCGCTGCGTAATATGGCATCAATATGTCGCGGACTCATTTCCGCGGATTTTTCATTCGCAAGATATTTTTTGAAATAAATATTGCTGTACTGGTAATCCTCTTTCTTAAAATATGTGTAACCAAGATTGTAGTTTACCACATTGTAATAAGGGGTTTCCTGCGCTTCGCTTACATAGAGGAATTTCTTGTAATTTGCCTGCGCTTCATCCAGCCTTCCAAGTTTGTATTGCGTTTCCCCGAGCCAGAAGAGGGCAAGCGCCTTTATTTTGCGGTCACGCTCATGCTCCAGGCTTTTCACATAATATTTTTCTGCTTCGGCGTAATTCCTGTTATTGAATTTTTCCATCGCATACAGGTATAGGATTTTCTGGTAGGCATCCTCAAGTTTTTCACTGCGGTCAGGAATGCTTTCCAAAACTTCCAATGCTTCCTTTGGATTGTTTGATGCCAATAGAATGCGACTCAACAATTCCTTTACTTCACCGGCTTTTTCTGAGTGAGGATAATTTTTCAGGAAGGCACGGAATGCTTCAATAGCTTCCTTCTGGAAATTTAATTCATAGCAAAGTTTTGCATAGTTGAGAGTTGCTAATTCCTTTATATTTTTATTATAGTTCAGGCGTGCCACAAATTCAAAAGTGGAACGCGCTTTTTCCTTGTTTCCGGTATTAAGATAACTGCTTCCCAGATGCCATGCTGCATTCTGCCCGATGGAATCTTCCTTGATCGTTAATGCCGAAAACGCCTTGATGGCATCTTCATATTGTTTCTCATGATAAAGGCTGAATCCATACTGGTATTCCAGGCTTTCAGGGAGCGGTTGGTTGTATTGTTGATAATATTCCGCAGCCTTTGCGTAATTTTTTTTCGCGTAATACGCCTGTGCCACATAGAGGCGTATATCACCTCCCGCCTCTGTAGAATTGTCCTTCAGGCTCTCTTCTCCGGATTCTATAACCTTGTCGTAATTACCCTGTAAAAGATAGATCTGCGATATATATTGGGGTAGGAGGGCTTTGAATTTCTTGTCTTCTTTTATCAGGTTGAACTCCTTCAGGGCCTCATCGTATCTGCCGTTTTGGTACGAGATCAGACCATAATAATAAGCAGCGAGCCTTCCGTTATCGCTTTCATTTCCTTTTATCTTTCCGAAATAATCTTTTGCTTCAGGGTTTTTCTTCAATTTATAATAGCTGTAGCCATTCATAAAGTAAAACTCTTCCCTGTCCCTGTCCGTCAAATCATAAGCATCTGTTTTTTGGAAAGATGCGATGGCTTTTTCATATAAATGCTGGCGGTACTGGTACCTGCCCAGGTAAAAGCTGATCATCTTTGCCCGCGGATGCTCAGGATATTTATGAATGAATTTATCCAGGATCAGCTCCGCGTCGTTCTGGTTTAGTTCTATGGCACTGACTGCTATATAGTACTCAGCTTCGGCTTTCTGGTTGTAATTATATCCACCAGGGGTTGTGGATTGCGTGCTCTGCTCCAGATACTGCCTGAATACGCTCTGGGCGGCGGCATATTGCTTGTCATCAAATAATTCGACCCCCTTGCGGAAGGTTTGTCCGGGCAGCGCATCCTCCAGTGTTTTTTGGGCTAATACATTGACTGACAATGTTAGCAAGCTGATAATGGTAATAAGATATTTTCCCATATATAATGAACGTCATTTCGTGCAGGCTTATTTTACCTGCTGTTTTCAATCACAGTGCAAATTACAGTCTATGGCGGCAATTAACATTCAATTGTTACCTATCCACATACCATGAAAACTTATCCACATAGCTCCTTTGGTTTTTGAACATTTGAAGTTTGTAAACATTTATATGTGGATCAGCCCAATTTTGAGTTTTATGGTCTTTGATTCTGAAGCAATAATCCTCTTGATTTTTCCAAAAAACCAACTTGGGTACATTTTTTGCAACTCAAAAGTGACGAAGATCAAAGGCTGCAAAATGCAAAATGATGGCTTCAGTATAATTCATTCGTTTTCAATGAACTGAAAAAATCAATAAAACCTGTAACTTTGAACAAGCATCCTTCGTTTTAGGGTAACATGAACGCAAAAGAGTATAACGCAATAGTAGATCGCCACGCTGATGGCCTCTACCGCTTTATTCTGAAAAACTGCAAGGACGAGGCAGTTGCCCAGGATATTGTACAGGATGCCTTTGAGAAAACATGGCTGGTACATGCCAAGGTGGA
>CAILMK010000154.1 GCA_903835275.1 uncultured bacterium
TGGAAAATAAAACTTATTGTTACCATGTGGTCGCAGTAGATAGCAAGAGCGGATTCTCTTCATCATCGGATAGTGTTTGTGTAACGCCATATATTTTCCCACGTCCTCTATCTATAGCAACGAAAGTTGTATCTGTAGTTAGTTCCGGAACTACGACAGGGTCTGTTCAGATACAATGGAACAAGAGGCAAAAAGGCGATACATTCGCGATAGCATATAGGATTTATCATGCCACCATTGAGAACGGGCCATATACCATGGTGCATGAAGAAACAGATACCAATAAAACCAGTTATATACAAACCGGAATAAATACTGTTTCACAAAATCATTTTTATTACGTGGTAACTGTAAATGTTTGTGACCTGGAGGCATTCCCGATTGATACGCATAAAACCGTTGTTCTTTCAGTAGCTAATCGCAGCCTGGAGGCAGATCTTCTATGGAATACTTATTACGGATTCAAAGTTTCAGGATATGAAGTTTATCGCTCGGTAAATGGAGCAGCTTCCCAATTACTGGTAAAGAAAATCCCTAGTGATACTTCTCTAAAAGATCTGAATATCCGTTGCGGACAAAATTATTCGTACAAGATAAAAGCACTTTCAGCAATAGGGATTTATTCATGGTCGGATTCTGTAACAGTTACCGGAACAGATAGCACACCACCTCGAAAAGCTGATATATTGTACGCGAGTGTTACTTCAACCGATACGAAAACAGGTACCATTGATATAGGCTTTAATGCTGCTAATGATATCAATCGCAAGGGGTACATGATATACAGGCAGGATGGCGGATCAGGAGCATATAGTCTGCTGCAAACTATCAACGATACTTTAAGCACCGGATTAACTTTCACTGATTCCAAGATCAATACATACAAATCACAGTATAGTTATTACATTAGAACATTTGACAGTTGCGGTAATATTGCCATGCCTTCTGATACGCACACTACTGTTTTACTGAGTGCAGTTCCTGTGAATAACATGAACCTGATAAACTGGACAAGTTATGTTGGATTTACTTCCTATTCGTACAAACTGGAAAGAATGAGTTCGACTAATCCTGCATGGAAAACACTTGGAATTATCAGTTCATCAACTACGAATTTTTCAGATTCATTAATTACGTGCCACGTCAAATATACTTACAGGATCACGGTGATTGATGCCAATTCTTCATATACCAGTTTTTCAAATATTGATACCGCGACAGGTATTAGAAATATTCCTCCGGTACATCCGTATCTGATACTAACCACTGTTACCAAAACTGATATTAATGATGGAAATATTTTATTAGAATGGCATCCGTCAGTTACTACGGGCATTGCAACATACTTTATCTATCGCAGTGCTGATGGATTGAACTGGAGAAAAGTGGCGACCGTTCCGGGTGGAGATACTACATACACAGATAATTTTTTCAACACATACGAGCTGAATTATTATTACAGGATTGAAGCGTATGATTCCTGCGGAAACATCAGTTCGGATCCGGGCTTTACAAATACCCACAGAACTATTGGATTAACAACTCATGCAGGTAATTCCGAAACAGATATTTCATGGAACCAATATACAGGTTTCCCTGTGGCAAAATATAAATTATACCGCGACGGGCAGGTATGGGCTACATTCACAGATACCACATCGCGTTTTGTAGATACACTTGTGATTTGCGGAAAAATGTATCATTATTTAATTGTTGGCATAAGTGCTGACAGTACAATGCAAACACTCTCCAACCGCGATAGCGTTGTGACAATAGACCATAAAGCACCAAGAGCAGTTCACATTGTAACCGCGACTGTAGATTCTCCGAACCTAAGCATACTTGTTCGCTGGACCAGAACCACTAATTACGATGCACTCAAATATGTGCTCTATCGTAAATACGGTGATATTGGAAATTACACCATTGTCCATACCACTACAAATTTGAGCGATACAATGTTTATTGATACCCTGCAAAGTTTCGGTTCCAAACCGCATTGCTATATGCTGCAGGTGGTGGATTATTGCGATAACCATAGTCCTGAAAGTAACCAGGGATGTACGATTTATCTGACAGGAAAATCAGATCCGCTCATTCATACCCTTAACTGGACTCCTTATAAGAAATGGGGAAAAGGAGTAATGCTTTATAATATCTACCGAAAGGAAGATAGTTCTGAATGGAAACTGATTGCAAAAACGGACAGCACTACGTATACTTACAAAGATGAAAACCTGACCAATTTTGTAAGAGACCATTGTTACCAGATCGAGGCAGTTGAAGTAAACGGATATTTTGCCACTTCCAAATCCAATACTATTTGTTTGCAGCAGCCACCAATTATCTTTATGCCGAATGCTTTCAGTCCGGGAACAACTCCGGGCATTAATGATGTATTCGGGCCAAAGGGTACTTTCTTCGGAGTATACGATTTGCGCATCTATGACCGATGGGGCGAATTGATCTACCGCACTACATCAGGCATTCCATGGGACGGCAGGGCAATGGGTGGAGTTATTGCTCCGGAAGGAGTCTATATGTATGAAATAACCGTTCCTGATTATCACGGATTAAAACAGTATCGCTTTAATGGTACAGTACAGATTATAAAATAGAAATAAATCAGAGAATAAAAAGGCTTGCAAATTATGGAATTTGCAAGCCTTTTTATTTAGAAAACTTTCACCGTCCGGTCTATACCTGTTGCGCTACCCTGATAAAGACACAAGCTGGAATGGCAAGTTTATGAAAGATTAATTTAGTGAGCGCATAAATTGAAAACCCCTCCTATTCACAAGATTTGGAGGGGCTTTGCATTTAAACTATATCAGCAATTACCCGTTAATAAGCGAATAAACAAAAAAATAATGTTACCTGTTATAAAAAAACAATACCTTCGTAGTAAATAATAACTTCAGACAAATCATGAAAAAAACATTTTATTTAATCGCATTCGGTTTGGCACTGTTTAGCGTCAGTGTTTCTGCGCAATACACAGCCTATCAAACGACAGGTGTATCAGCTCCCTATTCAAATTTTAATGTTGCTGTAGCTGCCGGCCAGTCTATACTGGGCAATACGACCAGCAGCACGGACCAGAAACTTTCCAGCTGGCAAACATTGCCTTTTTCGTTCTCTTATTCCGGAAAAACCGTTACCGGATATTACGCCAGTGATAATGGTTATATCACTTTCGATAAAAACGCAACTACCAGTGTGAAAAAGAATGACACACTTCCTTCCAGCGGTGCCCCAAAAAATGCAATCTTCGCATTTTGGCAGGATTTGATTATTCCTGCAAACTATACATCAACTTCAACCGGACAAACTTTTCCGTTCAGTGTCAGGACCTATACATATGGTACTGCACCAAACAGGGTACATGTAATACAATGGTTTGGTGTAACCAATACTTCTGTTGGCTCACCAACCGATTTCAGCAAGGGTATTTATTTTTCAATCCGCATCAACGAATGCGGGTCATTTGAGGTTGTCCATGATTTCAAAGGCGCCAATTCCGGTTCCTTTAATGCTACCATAGGTTGCACCAGTACAGATGGAAAATCAGGATTCTATGTAAATGGCAGCCCGACCCTTGATTTCCCATCCTCTGCTAACGGTGCACCAAGTAATGCTGTAGTTTATACTTTCATTGACAATTCAGTGAATTATGATTTATCAACCAATAGCATTGATAATTTTTTAGGGTCATATACAAAGGGTTCAAAGGTTGATATCAGTACAACCATTCAAAATTTTGGATCCACTGACATCACTTCCTTTAATATCAAGTATCAGGTGGACAATGGTTCTGTTGTTAATGAAAGTGTTAGCTCAGTTACTATTACTCCCGGATCCACTTATAGTTATACATTCAATACCCAATATTCGGCAGTAGCCGGGAGCCATACACTGATGGTATCTATTGCAGACTCCACCCTGGACGGAACAAATGCAGATTTCAGGTCATGCAATAATGTTCAGACAAGGAAATTTTACGTACCCATTGGTGGAAAAAACATTACAATGAAGCCATTGCTCGAATATTTCACCGGAGCGTGGTGCGGATATTGCCCAAATGGGGAAGCAGCATCCATTGGTGTTGAAAGCTCTTATTCTGATGCAGCCATTGTCGCAGTACACGGACCTTTAAGTTATGGATCCACCAATGATCAAATGATGGTCACAGCTTCAGGGCCAATTACAGCCGCTTATAATGTTGGATTCCCAAGCGCTACCTTTAGCAGGAATCCTATTAGCAACGGCACCACTACTGCCCTCGCATTTGGGGTTAGTACAAGCTCTCCGGGAACCCAGTGGCTTCCGTATTACAAGGCAATCGCTAACCTGTATACTCCGGTGAGCCTTAATGTTAACAAAACTTATAATGCAAGTTCACAAACTGTGGATATAGATGTATCAGCAGATTTTGAAGACTACGCATATCCGGGCGATATCCGCCTTACAGTCTATATCGTTGAGGATAGCGTTAAAGGTACCGGACAAGGTTGGGACCAGCACAACTATATGTATGCAGTTTCAGGATCTCCTTACTATGGCAAGGGCACTGTAGACCCATCAAATTCCAGCTTTTCATGGATGAAAGGTTTTTACCACAGGAATGTGCTCAGGGCTATCCTTACTGCGGACGGAGCAAATACATCTCCATATTCCCCAACCTGGGGAGATTCCGGCATCATTCCTAAGGTTCCGGTGCCGGGAACCACTTACAAGGCTAAGTACACAGGAGTGGACGTTTCAAGTTATAACCCTGACCGTGTAAAGATCATTGCCTTCTTAAATAATTTCGATCCTGCCAATCTTGGAAATTGCAACGTCATTAATACGTCTAATTCCGTTGGATTATTCTCTCCAAATATTACTACCGGCATTGAATCTGCAAACAACCATGATAATGCACTTTCAATTTTCCCGAATCCTGCTCAAAACACTTTGCATGTACGGTTAAATGATGGCAGTCAAAATTCAACACTTACAATCACTGATATATCAGGAAAAACAGTGATGGTAAAAAATATTATTTCCCTTAATTCCGACCTGGATATTTCTGAATTACCACAGGGAATGTACCTTTTGCATAGCCAGAGCAAAAATGCTACCTGGAATGGCAAGTTCATAAAGGAATAAGTAAACTAAATAATTAAATCAAAAGCCCCCAATTCTTTAGAATTGGGGGCTTTTGATTTATAACTGAAGTCCAATATTTTCTTTCTGATTTTTCCGTGACTTTTGAGTTTTAGATATTTTCCATTGCCCTTATTCCATTTGTCCCCCGTCACTTGTCCCTTTTTTCATTAATTTTGCGCTATGACGACGAAAACGACTAAGGAAATCAGTCCAAACGAACTAGAAAACCGTGCCCAACTCAATGAAGTTGAAAAACGCCTTTCTAAAATTCATGAAGGTGGCGGTGCAAAAAGTGCTGCCAAACAGAAGGAAATGGGCAAGTTGCTTGCCAGGGAGCGCGTAGCTTATTTGCTGGATAAAAATTCAGAATTTTTAGAGATAGGAGCCTTCGCAGGCGACGGTATGTACATAGATGAAGGCGGATGCCCTGCAGGCGGCGTTGTTGCAGGCATAGGGCGTGTTAGCGGCAGGCTATGCATGGTAGTAGCCAATGATGCCACCGTAAAAGCGGGTGCATGGTTTCCTATCACTGCAAAAAAGAACCTGCGTGCACAGGAAATAGCGATGGAAAACCGTCTTCCGATAATCTACCTCGTGGATAGTGCGGGAGTATACCTCCCAATGCAGGACGAGATCTTTCCGGATAAGGAGCACTTTGGCAGGATGTTCAGGAATAACGCCATCATGTCCTCCGAGGGAATTATACAGATAGCTGCTATTATGGGCAGTTGCGTGGCGGGCGGAGCTTATCTGCCTATCATGAGCGACGAAGCACTGATCGTTGATAAAACAGGATCCATCTTCCTGGCAGGGCCTTATCTTGTAAAAGCCGCCATAGGCGAAGAGGTGGACCAGGAAACGCTCGGCGGAGCTACTACACAAAGTGAAATATCAGGCGTTACCGATAATAAATATCCGAATGACGAAGCATGCCTGGATGCCATCAAAAAAATGATGGATAAGATCGGCGATTTTGAAAAGGCGGGATTTAACCGTGAAGCCCCTGCCCCACCGAAAAAAGATCCGGCAGAAATGATGAGTATATTTCCGGCATTGCGTTCCAAACCTTACGATACGCTTGAGATAATAGAACGACTTGTTGATGATAGCGACTTCCAGCAATACAAGGAAGGCTATGGACAAACCATCACCTGTGGATACGCACGCATAGATGGCTGGGCTGTGGGTATTGTAGCAAATAACCGCAAAGTGGTAAAAAGCAAAAAAGGCGAAATGCAGGTAGGTGGTGTGATCTACTCCGATTCCGCTGACAAGGCGGCGCGATTTATTATGATATGCAACCAGAAGAAAATTCCGCTTGTGTTTTTACAGGACGTAACAGGCTTTATGGTGGGTTCGCGTTCGGAGCAGGGTGGTATCATTAAGGACGGTGCAAAACTTGTGAATGCTGTTGCCAATTCAGTGGTACCGAAATTTACCATCATCACAGGAAACTCTTATGGTGCCGGAAATTATGCCATGTGTGGCAAAGCCTACGATCCACGCCTGATAGTTGGATGGCCGGGAGCCAAGATAGCAGTGATGGGCGGAGAACAGGCAGCGAAAGTTTTATTGCAAATACAGGTTGCCACTTTAAAAACGAAAGGCGAGATCATAGATCCTGAAAAAGAAAAGGAACTGCTTAAAATGATCACTGACCGCTACGAAAAGCAAACGACTCCTTTCTATGCAGCAGCCCGCTTATGGATTGATGCCATCATAGATCCGCTGAAAACGCGCGAATGGATTTCTGTAGGCATTGAAGCAGCCAACCACGCTCCTATCACCAAGAGGTTTAATGTGGGCGTGCTGCAAACGTAGTCTTAAATATCGAATGATGAATATTGTCCGCCGCGGCGGATTGAAGTAAAAGACCATTATGAGAATATTTATATCTTTTACAATAGCACTTTTAGCTTCACAGTTATGCTCCGGACAATTAAAGTTTGATGGTAGAATAGTAGATAGTATTTGCATCGAATCTTCAAGCTCAGTTTATAACATAGGTCGTCATTCAAGTAATTCAGTTGGAGATTCCCTGACACTTCGGTTTGCCAATAAGTCCACTATGGAAAACTCTTCTTACTTTCATATTAAAGAACAAATAAATTACGTTACATATGACAAACCGACTTCAATAATAAAAATCAAAA
>CAILMK010000155.1 GCA_903835275.1 uncultured bacterium
GGAATCTTTTAGGTACCATATATAAAGGTGGTTTCCTTGTTCCTGTACTTATTACCCTATTACTAATGGTATTAACTTTTGCCGTGGAAAGGCTTTTAACCATCATGGCTTCCACAGGTTCAGGAAATCCTGATGAATTCCTCCGCAAGATCAAATCCTTGCTTGGTGCAAACAATATCGAAGCTGCTATCGCAGAATGCGACAGGCAAAAAGGCTCTATTGGAAATGTAGTAAGGAACGGCCTGATGAAATACAAACAGGTGAATGCCGATACTACAATGACCAAGGATGAAAAACTTGTTGCCATCCAAAAGGAACTGGAAGAATCCACCAGCCTTGAATTGCCAATGCTTGAAAAGAACCTTGTTATTCTTTCCACCATTGCATCCATTGCAACCCTGATGGGATTACTTGGAACGGTATTCGGTATGATACGTTCATTTGCTGCGATGGCGAATGCAGGTGCACCAGATACAGTGGCACTTTCCACAGGTATCTCCGAGGCCCTTATCAATACCGCTTTCGGTATCGGTACTTCAGCTATTGCAATCGTTCTTTACAATACGTTCACTACCTCTATTGATGGTATCACGTATCGTATTGATGAAGCAAGCTTCACCATTTCACAGACTTTTGCTTCTTCCCACACAAATACCCTTAAATAAGTAATTATAAATGCCTAAGATTAAACTACCGCGTAAGAGTCCGCGACTGGACATGACGCCAATGGTTGACCTGGCATTTCTGCTGGTTACATTCTTTATGCTTACTACTAAGTTTAAAGCTGATGAACCTGTAGTGGTGGATACGCCTCCTTCAATTTCTCTTACTGATGCTCCTGATGATAGCTTTATTATGGTTACTGTATCTCCAAAAGGGCAGGTATTCCTGAATACAGATAATAAAAAACGCAGAGCGGAGCTGATTGATGCCATTGATGAAGACAGGCATCTGGGACTGACAGATAAGGAAAAGAATGTATTCGCTATCATATCCACGTTTGGTGTTCCCTTTGCCCAGCTAAAGGGTTTCCTTGGAATGCCTCCTGAACAGCGTGATAAATGGCCTCAACCCGGTATTCCGACGGATACTACCAAAGATGCAAGCAATGAGCTGTCCACATGGATACGTGTAGGACGTCAACACTTTCAAAAGGACTACCTCGTTTTAAAAGGCGACAGGGAATCCGATTACGAAGCATTTCATAAAGTTGTTAAAACATTTACAAATAATAATGCGCACAGGTTTAACCTTGTTACGAATATGAAACGTGACGATAAATAATGCGCTTTAAGATATAATATTATGGGAGAAGTAAGTTCAGACGGCGGAGGTGGCCATAAGAAAGGCAAGGGAAAGCCCAAGGGGAAAAAGCAGTCAACGCATATTGACATGACTCCCATGGTGGATCTCGCTTTTCTTTTGCTGACATTCTTTATGTTGGCTACGACCATGAATAAGCCAAAGGTTATGCAGATTGTAATGCCTAAGGATGACCACGATCCTACGGTAAAGCCACCGGAACTTGATAAGGACAGGGCTATGACTTTGCTTTTGGGACCTAATGACAAGCTATTTTACTACTTTGGGATTCCGAAACATGGCGAAGCACCTGAATTATTACGCACCGACTATTCACCTGACGGGCTCCGGAAGGTATTAAAGGAAAGAAGGGAGTGGTTGAGAAATGATACCAAGTTGAAAGTTGAAGATCGTGAGATGTTTTGTATCATCAAGCCAACAGCAAAATCAGAGTACAAGAACCTTGTGACAATGTTTGATGAAATGAATATTGGACATATTAAATATTACGCAGTAGTTGATATCACCCCTGCAGAAGATGATGCGGTTATCAATTTTAAATAATTAGAAAGAAAAATGGCTCAAGAGACCAAATATAATAGCGGTACGATCGAGGATATTATCTTTGAGAACAGGAATAAGGCCTATGGTGCGTATGATATCAGGATGAAATACCTGAACTACGTGATCATAGGATTTGCATGTGCATTGTTTTTCGCTCTGGTAGTTACAGGTACTCCTTATATAATAAGATTATTGCATCCAACCAAGGATGTGCCTATAGAAACTAATGAACCGGTACAGGGAAACCTCACTGAACCACCTCCAACTGACCCTAAGACTCCACCACCACCCGAAGTTAAACTTCCTGAACCGGAGCAGATAAAATTTGTACCTCCAAAGATCGTTGAGGTAGTAAAGAAAGAGGAAAAACTTGCCACTGTTGAAGAGGTAAAACAAAGTACAAATGTTGGTGGCGAAACCAAGGAAGGTACTAAGGACGTGATAACTGAACCTATCAAGGATTTACCCGTGGAAGATGACAAGGTATATGATATAGTAAGTATCGAAAAAATGCCCGGCTTCCCCGGTGGTGATGATGCACTACTTGCCTTTATTTCCAATCACGTGAATTACCCGCAACAGGCACTGGATAATAATATCCAGGGTAAGGTTATAGTGGCTTTCGTAGTAGGGAAAGACGGAAAGGTAAGCGAAGTGCATGTTAAGAAAGGGATCAAACCGGCAGACCTTGGCTGTAATGCCGAGGCGGAAAGGGTAGTTAAATTACTTCCTCCGTTTAGTCCCGGTATGCAGAATGGAAAAGCCGTAAAGGTTGCTTATTCCGTTCCGATCACATTTAAAATTAAATAACATTAATGCCACCTTTCCGGTGGCATTAATGTTTAAGATAGAAAGAGTATAACCCCCTAACCCCCTAAAGGGGGAACAACTCAGAGTTAGTACTGAAGGGAAAGTCCCCTTTAGGGGATTTAGGGGTAAAATCTCACAAAAGAGTGAGAGGTTTTAAAAAAAAGAAGAAGTAGTATGCATTAGGTAGCAACCATTTTAAATGTAGCATACTATGAAAAAGGATCAAAAAAATTCAGACAGCCTGCTTGAAATTATTTTCGAAGACAGGAACAAGGCATACGGAGCCTATCAAATCCGCAAACATTACGAAGAAAGGCTTCGCACCGCTTTTCTGACATCACTCGGCTTTTTCGGGATTGTATTTTTTGCTGTGAAAGTAATGCTTGCATTATTTCCCGGAACGGATTTGCCATTAGTGAAACCCGAAGTAATTGGACCCATGATATGGGGAACCACTCCTCCAAAATTCAAACAGGACGATCCGGGAACCACCAAGCCTGTAGTCAGAAATACGGACATCATTAATTCAAGGATTGTAGATCATGTCCGCGAAACTGAAAAGAAAAAACCAACCATGGAACACCTTAGCTTTTCCGAAAATGGCAGCGGGCATATTGCAGTCATTCCTTCAGGCGGCGGCAAACCCGGAGGCGAAGGATTTACCAGGGCCGGCACAGATTTTAATCCCGTTCTTTTCAAGAAAAAAGAGCCAAAATCCATTGTGGATGAAATGCCTTCTTTTCCCGGCGGTGAAGACAAAATGATGGAGTTTATTAGATCAAGGATCGTATTTCCCAAAGCACTTATTGAATCTGACTTTCATAGTGCCAAGGCAAACATCCGTTTTGTCGTAGATGAGGATGGAAATATAACCAATATCCGTATTGTCCGCGATATGGGTTTTGGCACCGGCGAAGAAGCAGCAAAAGTAGTAGGCCAAATGCCGAAATGGATTCCCGGCAAGGAACATGGTGAAGCGGTTCCGGTGTATGTAACATTGCCCGTTACATTTAATGTGAAATAATAGTGTGTTTAGTTTAAGAGTAGAGACGTTGCATGCAA
>CAILMK010000156.1 GCA_903835275.1 uncultured bacterium
ACGCCTTCCTGGAGCAAATTCTTTTTCATAATATTTGATTTATTCTACGAAGATAGGGAATTTGGTTATTAAGTTATTGGGTAATTAAGTAATTAAGGGGATAATGATATAATAGATAAATGTTGACTGATAACTGATGACTGTCAACTGTTATTTCCAGTCTTCAATCTTCAAAAACGTATCACACATATCATATTCATCAGGATCATTGGAGGCGATGATGAGGAGGCGTTCGCCGAGATATTGTTTTAAAATATCCTTGTACCATTGCACACCGTTTTTATCCAGGTGGGAGGTGGGCTCATCCAGCAAAACCATTCCTGATTCAAATAGGATTGCCAATGCAAGCATGGCACGCTGGCGCATTCCCGATGAAAAAAAACGTACTTGTTTTTCTGCATCCTTTGTGAGACTGGTGAGCGCAATTATTTCCTTGATTGGAATAATAGGTTGCTTGAACTTGGAATGAAAATCCAGAATTTCCCGATAGGTTAATTCCTCCGGGAGTTCCAATAAAGGAGATGCAAGGGAAAGATGTTTGAATACATTTTCTGCCGCTATTTTTTCTCCCTCCAAACTGAATTGTATTTTTCCTTTGGTAGGACTTTGATGTGCTGCAAGAATTTGCAAAAGTGTAGATTTTCCGCTTCCGTTCGCGCCGAGAATGGCATACTTTCCACGCGGTTCAAAATCAAATTTTATCTCCCTGAATATCCACCGGCGATTGAATTTTTTTCCTATGTTATCAAGAGAGATATTCATGATTTCGGATTTCGGATTTATGATTTCGGATTTTTAGCTCAAAACCTGAGTTTTTAAATCGTACATCTAAAATCGTACATCTTAAATTGTTTAGATTCCTTTCATGATACCTCTATCAGAACGCATGATGAAATTCAGGATCTCGTCACGTTCTTCGGTAGCAGCCATTTGGGATTCTATGATTTCTATTGCCTGTGAAGTGTTTTTGCCACGCAGGAAAATAATACGGTATATATCCTGTATTGAGTTTATTTTTTCAGAACTGAATCCGCGCCTGCGCAAGCCAATGGAATTAATCCCGGCGTAGGTTAGCGGTTCGCGTGCCGCCTTTGTATAAGGAGGAACATCCTTTCTTACCAGAGAACCACCGGATATCATGCAATGCTGCCCGATGCTTACGAACTGGTGCACGGCGGTAAGTCCGCCGATGATGGCATGGTCGCCTACTTTTACGTGGCCCGCAATGTTTACAGCATTCGCAATGATCGCGTTTTTACCAATGATGCAATCGTGTGCAATGTGCGCGTACGCCATTAATAGAACGTTATCACTTACTACTGTTTTTCCGCGGTCTTTTGTACCACGGTTTACTGTTACGCATTCGCGGATGGTAACGTTATTGCCAATAACGGCAAGGGTTTCCTCGCCTTTGAATTTAAGGTCTTGTGGTATGGCGGATATAACTGCTCCCGGGAAAATCCTGCAGTTTCTGCCAATGCGTGCGCCTTCCATAATGGTGACATGGGATCCAATCCAGGTACCCTCTTCAATTTCAACATTCTTGTGAATGCTGACGAAGGGCTCTATCACTACATTCTGGGCTATTTTAGCCTGGGGGTGCACATACGCTAAGGGTTGATGCATATATCGTGTTTATTACTTGTCGCCTTTAGATGTGAAATATACCACAATGTAAAAACGGAGTTTCATTTCTTTATTTTTTCTTCATTATCTGTGCCATGAGTTCGGCTTCCGTCACCACTTTGTCCCCTACAAATATCTGCCCTCTCATCATACAGATACCACGGCGTACGGGAGCAGTAAGCTCCATGCGTATCAGCAGGGTATCGCCCGGCACTACCTTTTCTTTAAACTTAGCATTCTCTATTTTCATGAAATAGGTGGTGTAGTTCTCCGGATCCTCGAGGTCACTCATGATCATTACTCCGCCTACCTGCGCCATCGCTTCAATCTGTAAGACGCCTGGCATGATAGGATTGTTAGGGAAATGACCCTGAAAAAATTCCTCATTGACCGTTACATTTTTGACA
>CAILMK010000157.1 GCA_903835275.1 uncultured bacterium
AACCTTGTCCTCACCTATATGGCGTGCTTCGCACTCAAATAATATTTTGGGTTTGTGTTTTTTCAATGTTTCAATGGCTCCTTTAAATACCCTGAGTTCGTTTCCTTCCACGTCAATTTTCAGGAAGCGGGGAACAAGATTATTCTTTAAGCAATACGCATCCAGTGTTATTGTATCCACCTCTTCCGTAAGTTCCATGTCCGTCCTTTCAGGATGCTGAACGATGGTTGCACCAGGTGATGATGCTTTGCTCTTTTTATTGGATGGAATATAGAGAGTCACCTTACCGGCAGAATCTGAAAGTGCCAGGTGCTCAACAGTGACATTCTTCCAGTTCAAAATCCCCTTGAGATGAACGATGTAATTATACAAGCGCGATTGTGGTTCAAAGGCAATAGCCTTGCCTTGCACTCCAACATTCTGCTGCATAAAATAGAGGTATCCCGCATTGTGGCAGCCGATGTCAAATACAGTATCGCCAGCCTTAATGGAGGACAACAAATAGGCAATGCCTCCCCTGTCAACTTTGTTTTTATACTTGTTCGCCCGGAAGCGCAATTTTAGCTGTTCAATGAATTTCATCCTTGCGAAGATACGCGCATCCGGCAAACTAAAACAAAACTGCGGTCAAATATCTCTTTCCGGAGGCATTTGACCGCAGTTTCAAAATATTTAAATTAAATCAATTCACTAATATCTTTTTGGTAATAACACCTTTGGTACTTGTCATTTTAAGAATATAAACACCACTGTTAAGTTCAGGCAATTGAATGCTGGTTCTTGTATCAGCTTTTATATTCAGCATGCAATTGGTTACTAACTTGCCATCTAAAGTATAGAGACTTGCAGTATAATTTCCTTTTTGTTGAATATCGATCATCAATTCGGAACCTGAATTAACAGGATTCGGTGAAATATCTATTTCACTTCCTGAGGAAACCTGTAAATTAAACCCTGTAAACACCTGCCTGACAGGTATGGAATCGTTTTCAAGAAAAGCAGGTTTGTATTGCATTCCTGAATTGACCTGCATATTATCAGCGAATGAAAACACAAGGTAATTTACCCCTGAAGGTATGCTTGATGCAATTTGCAAATGCAGGGTTAAGAGCTTTCCATATCCTGATGTATCTAATCTGTTCGTCCTGACCAATGCCATATCAAGTTGACCGGAGTATGGAGATTCTATCATAGTTAGTGGTTTGCCGGATAGCCAGCTTGAAGTAAAATCATGAGTCAGGTTTTGGAGTAAATTTGAATTATATAAAACAGAAAGCGCGCAACCATATATATCCGAACCGGGAATTGTATTGCTGCCATAGAGGACATCCATAGTAAGCGTATCACCAGCTTCAACTGAATCCTTGCTGAATTTAAAACGCAAGTGCGGATCAGTTACCTTTCCCTGCAAGATGCTCATAGACTTGGGATGCACTTTAGAATAATTAGCGCTTATTGCTAAAGTATCCGCGTATCCTACGGTGCTGTCTCCATCGCAATCGGCTTGTTTATAGTTATCATTTTTTGAAAAAGTATCCTTCCAATCCATACAAGGCTGTGCATACCATTTTATCGTAGCAGATGGCCTTGCAGGACCAGTTTTACCGAATGCAGCCCCAATATTGAGGACATCTTTCATATCTACAACCTTATCATAATTTGCATCTCCCGGCCAGACAGGTGTACTATCCAGTACTACAGCATAATCCATGGAATCTATGCAACCGAATCTGCTTTTGGAAATCAACCTTACATTTCCAGTCCTGCCACTTCCCCAGGCAACCCTTATTGAATCTTTTAGTTTTGAAGAGTAAATAATCGTTCCGCCAAACACCTCCCACTTCAATGAATTTCCATTGTAACCTGATGAATATAACATTGTATCATTGGGTACCGCTCCCTTTGCCCCTGCGATAGCCAGATGCATATTGCAACTTCGGATCAGTTTCCAGACTGAATTATTGCGCGTCCTGAGCATATTATTGTCATTGTCAAAATTTATTTTACTCCAGGGCTCCAGTACAGATGAGTCCGGATAAAAAGGGGCAATAGTTCTACCCGTCATGGCAGTATCAAATTCAAATAGCTGCTCCTCTGATTTTTTTAAACTGAAGGTATCACTAATGAAACAAAGCATTCCGCTTTTATCAGTAGAAATATTTGTGATTAAACTACTATAGCTACTTTGTAGCAATGGATAAGAAAGCCATCCCGGTTTTTTAAAGGATGCAGGTATTTTCGCAATGTAATAATTGTAATTGTCCCCATTAAATTTTGCTGTTGTAAAACCATCGGGGAACTTATTTGGAGTATTATAATCATCTCCTGTGGAAATATAAACATTGCCATCCTTGTCCACATTCATATTAGCAGGGATGTTATAAAAGCCCGAAATATCATAGTAATCAGAAATTGCCACATCAGAATAACTCCCATTGAAGGTATACCTGGCAACATCAACAATCCAATCTTCATCCCCGTATAAGGATGAGGATGTATCAAGACTCATCTGGGTTACATAAAAGTTGCCAAAAGCATCACAAATGGAAGTAGTGTAAAAAGTTTCATACAAATCTTCGCCGCCACCGAGGTCATGACCCCGGAATTTTTGCACAACTTTCTTTATCAGGTTACCCGCAGAATCCATTTGCCAGATAAATGTCTTTCCGCTGAAACTTCCATCCCAGCTTGCGATGGTGCCATTCAGTCCTGCCGCGAAAAAATGCCCCGCCGTATCAGCACAAATATTTTTTAAATAATATCCCGTGGCAAATGTATCTACCCAGAATAATTTACCTGTCGAATCAAATAATGCAATAAATGATCTGTGTGCACTTTTTCTTCCAAGGCCGCCTGAGATAATTACATTCCCAAACGTATCTACCGTTAATCCGGATGCGTTTTCAGAATCAAGCGGGGAATAATATGTGCTCCATTGTTGTTTGCCAAAGGGGGAATATTTTGCTACGAAAAGCCCGAGATGCTGTGTCAGCTTGGTTTGATATGCTCCTTTACTTGCTATGCCTGAAGTGTCACTTGTACGCCCATAAACATATATATTATTTTTCAAATCTGTAGCAGTAGCCTGTATTGAAGTGCCATTTTTACTTCCAAGGGAAATTATTTTTGATAGTGAATTAAACTTGGGATTGATGCCCTTTGCCTGCATGTTGAGGATAATGAAAAAGCAAGCCGCAAGCGTAATATTTTTTTTTATCATGACATATCCGTTAATGGTTAATCGAAAGTAAATAAAACACTCAATACCAAGATAAACTGTTTAATAAAAGTTGGTTATTATTTAACGAAAGGGCCCTTATTGAAAACGAATGGAAAATATGTTTGAAGAATCTAAAACAAAAACTGCGGTCAAATAACTCTTTCAAGAGACATTTGACCGCAGCTTCAAAATATTTAAATTAAATCAATTCACTAATATCTTTTTGGTAATAACACCTTTGGTACTTGTCATTTTAAGAATATAAACACCACTATTAAGTTCAGGCAATTGAATGCTGGTTCTTGTATCAGCTTCAACATTGAGCATATAATTGGTTACCATCCTTCCGTCCATCGCGTAGATGGAAGTATTGTAGTTCCCCTTTTGCTGGATATCAAGAATCAGGTTTGCGCCTGAACTAACCGGATTAGGAGAGATAGAACATTTAATTATCTCATTCGCAGTTTGGGATGCTATTCCTGA
>CAILMK010000158.1 GCA_903835275.1 uncultured bacterium
AATCCATGTTCTTTTTATCAGGTGAAAGGTCTATATATACAACCCCGTTCCTGTTACAAACATCTTTAAGAAATTTATTTATTTCAGGATCACCGGTAACAGGAAAAGTGAACAAAATAAGTTTTGCACCGTGCGACTTCACAACAGAATTAAATGCGCTAAGCACCGTATCCATATCATCACTATCCTTCTGTGTAAGTTTTTGTTTTGTTTTGCCATTATAAAAGGCTTCCGCATCTTCACCTCCCGCTTTCTCTGCCTTTGCTTTTTTAAACCATTCAGAAGGAGAAAATATCTTACGTGCCATGTATGCCCTATCCATTAACAGGTTCCATGTTTTTGATTTTTCCTTAAGGTCCTGATTGATGTTTCGAATTCCGAACCTCGATTCCAATTTGCCATAACTGGAATTTAGTTTCCCATTCTTAATAGACGCGCCGCACCCCGAGGAAAATATTTTGAAGGGATTGTTTGGATTAAATTGCAAGATCACATAGTCATGAGCATAAGAATTTGCAATACCGGAATACATTGCAAAATTATCAAGGATAAGATAACCTGAGCGTGCAGCATTCCATATCTCTATTTTTTTAGAGCTTGTTTTATTAAGTGAATCCTCCAGGATGGCTTCGTAAACATTTTCATTATTTACCTGTTCGGCTTCTGTAAATGAATTTCCTAGCAGAATCGCCCTTATTGTACCGCTGCCCTTTTCTCTGGTGTAATCCTTATCAAGGAAACCAAAGTTATTGGCTTTACGAATTCCATAACCTTCGGTAAAATTTATCACCTGTGAATTTGGAATATAAAAATAAGTATAGCGTGAAGGATTTGTATGGGCAGTAGATGCAAATTTGAATCCGGTAAGTATCAATTCACACAAAAAGAAAGCAATAAGTATTGCTACAGAGTAAATTGCTATCCCCTTAATTAATTTCATATTTTGAATGACAAAGTTAGTCAGATATTTATAAAAAACTAAGGGTGCCATTGAAAAAAAACTTAACTTTGATAAACGTTCCTTCGCCTATGGGCTGGTAACGTATTTTGTTCACAATCATCATTTTGAAGAATATTAACCGTGCCTGATTTCGTACATTTACACGTTCATACCCAATACTCACTTCTTGATGGCGCTGCCAGCATCAAGAGCCTGATGCAAAAAGCAAAGGCAGATAACATGAAAGCTATTGCCCTGACGGATCACGGCAATATGTTTGGTGCGTTTAATTTTGTTGCGGAAGCCAATAAAAATGGCATCAAGCCCATTGTGGGTTGCGAGTTCTATGTGGTGGAAGACCGTCACAAAAAGAACTTCCAGAAGGAAGCCGGAGATAAACGTTATCACCAGTTGCTACTGGCAAAAAACCAGGAAGGTTACCAGAACTTATCTAAATTATGTTCCCTTGGATATATAGAAGGAATGTACAGCAAATGGCCACGCATTGACAAGGAATTGATTCTTCAATACCACAAGGGATTAATAGCAACATCCTGCTGCATCGGCGCGGAAATTCCACAGGCAATCATGTACAAAAGCGAGGAAGAGGCTGAAAAGCTTTTGCGCTGGTGGCTGGATCTTTTCGGTGAGGATTTTTATATAGAACTACAGAGGCATAATCTACAGAATCTGAACGGAACCGGAAAAAGCCAGGAAGATGTAAACAAGGTTCTTTTGAAGTGGGCAGTGAAATATAATATCAAGGTCATTGCTACGAATGATTCCCATTATGTTGACCAGGAAGATGCCCCGGCACATGATATTTTACTTTGCGTAAATACAGGAGAACTGCAAAGCACTCCTGTTGGGGATGGCAAGGGATTTCGTTTCGGATTTCCGAACAACGAATTTTATTTCAAGAAGCAATCAGAAATGAATGCTCTTTTCAAAGATCTTCCTCACGCTATTGATAACAGCGGTGAGATCGTTGATAAAATTGAAGAACTGAAACTGAGCAGAGATATTTTACTTCCGAATTTTCCGTTGCCTTCCAATTTTACGGATAGTGATGACTACCTGAAGCACCTTGCTTTTGAGGGAGCGCACAAGCGCTATTCAGAAATGACTCCCGATGTAGAAGAACGTCTGAATTTTGAGCTTCATGTAATTAAAACAATGGGATTTGCAGGTTACTTCCTCATAGTGCAGGATTTCATTGTAGCAGGCAAAAATCTTGGTGTTGCAGTGGGACCGGGCCGTGGTTCAGCAGCAGGATCAGCTGTGGCATATTGCATTGGAATCACCAATATAGACCCGATTAAATACAGCTTGCTTTTCGAACGATTTCTGAATCCGGAACGTG
>CAILMK010000159.1 GCA_903835275.1 uncultured bacterium
AAATTCTCGTAGAACCACATTATTAAACAAACTGTCTTTTTGAACAATATTTGAAACCTCTTCAAATGGAATCGGTACTATCGTTTTTTCCCTGGGATAATTGAAAGCGGTGACCATTAAAAAGGTAGTGATTGAAAATACAAGGGTTTTATACAGATTCCCTTTAAGCGGCCTGAAAATATATACCGCCCCGGCAATAATAAAAAAAGCAAAGGAAGATAACACATAGGAGCGGCCTTCAGCAAAGCTATGCCGGACCATTCCCCTCTGGAAATTGAAAAAATAAAAGAGGATGGCGAAAGTGAAAATTATGAAAATATACCTATCCCTAGGTGCATCCATTTTCCCTGTACAAGCTTTGTAAAGCATTAATCCAAATACCCCAATCACCGCAAGAGGAAACAATATATAGTGTGCATAAAAAATATAATCCTTGGCATCATAAGTGAGGGTGGGTATTCCATAGGATTGCACTGATGAAAGATAATCCAGTATTTCCCTCATGGGGATCAGGATGTTTTTTCCGGTTAACAGAGATGTAATCGTCAATACAAGCAATCCGCCGGCGCCGAAAAGGGCGATTGCTTTTATTAGTTTGGATAGACTTGTTTTCTGATCCCTGAATACCATCAAATAAATACATGCAGAAAACAGTATTGCCAGCATTGCTGCAAAACCAATATCAAGCCGCCAGATAATCATGAAACTTATCAGGCATAAACCAATAAAGAGCCTTCGTGATTGCCAGCGGTGTACTATGTAATACACAATAAAAGCTCCTGCAATACTAAAACTGAAAAAAGGCGGAAACAGAAAAAATGCAAGAGGAGTGAAGAAGATAATAAACAGGGATGCCATCGGGTGATCAGTAACCTTGTTTAGAATATAGTAAACACTCAGGACGTATATTATAGAGAATAGAAAATCATAAATGAACATATCTTCTCCATAGCTATGATTGAAAAGACTGTAAATAAACCTGAAAAATATCTCTGATAGCGCATGGGAATTGAATGAATCAATAAATGGAATTTTTCCATATTGATACATTTGCTGAATGGTCACAATCGGGTTGGCATTTTCAAACATTTCCAGTCCAGCTTCCCTGATGGGAGTATAAAACTGCCATGCAACCATTCCTGCAAGAAAAGCAGGGATTCCGATCTTGTAAAATGAAGCCGTCCAACTGTTTTTATCTAAATGATTCCTCTTTTGCAGTGTTCTGAAAATTATCCATCCTGCAATGAGAAACAAGCCAAAGGCATATAAATAATGGATCTTTATGGTAAATATGGAATGCTGGTTCAGTATCATATACCCCTCTTTGCAAAATACTATGACAAGAGGCACAAAGAAGATTGGGATTCCCGCAAAAAGGATTTTTTCCGGAGTGATAATAGAGGATTTTTTTATACCCTGCCTGAAAGATAAAAATAAAACGAGAAGAAGCAACACTTCAATTACATTGAAATAAATGAATTGATGATGAAAGTGCTTGTAAGAATTAAAAAAGATAAGCAGGCTATAGGTAATCAGCAGGGTATAGGTAAAGAAATTATTTTGATCCGGTAAAAGATAACTCGTACCTAAGAACAATCTTTTCAGCAGAATGAAAATGCCCAACATGAAATGTACCGACAGTAAAAGTATGATCGTATGATCCCCCGCATAACCAAATAATTTAAAAAGTAAAACCAGGCAAGCACCCATGGAAACCGAGTCTGCCATTTTTCTTTCTTCAGGATGAACGAATTTCCGAGAAAGATTAATAAGTAAGAAAATAATTGCAAAGACAGAAATGAAAATACCAATCCCCTTATATAATAGGGAAACCCTTTCGTTGATGTCCACATTTTCCGCGGTAGCCCATGACGGGAAAAACGTTTTTGTCTGATGGATATCAAGATGAACATTTTGCAGATAAAGAGCACATACCAGCAATCCGTAAAAGACAGGAGTAAATAAATAACTTGCTTTTTGTTTCAGAAGAAAGATCCTGAACCGGTGAAAATTTCCATCACCAGGATTGATTAAGGTTTTCATAAAATGAGAGGTACAAAATACGTCAAAATATTTGATTTACTGAAAACTGTAAATATTAGCCGGACATTAGCTCAATAACGTAAAAAAACAAATAATTTGTATTTATCAAATATCAGTAAATCAATATTTTAAACCAAGTGTTAATAACTTTTTTCTCATTAATTTGGTATTTAAAAAAGAAACTCCTACCTTGGTATTGTAATTGCCAAATTATCAAAATTTCAACTGTATGAAAACTCAAACAAGCCGAGTGTATCAGCAGCTAAAGCTGCATTTGTTTTCCCGCGTAATTTTTAATCATCGAATAAAAACTGGCTAAAGCCGGATGGGTCTTAATTCTTAGTTTTTGTGTTTTGAATTAAGTTGTCATTACGGTCAGGCCTTTTGCATGCTCTCCGCGGGCTAAATGTACCGGAGTATGCTATTCTCTCATCCATTGCCATCTTGCTACAGCTTGTGTGGTACAGGTATTTACCCGGCTCGCCCTGTCCGCTAATGACAACTTTCTATTTCCCTTTTACTATCATATAGGTCTCAATAATTCTTCCTACCTTTGCACGCTACTAAGCGCATTTGATGGAAGACCAATCACATAGCATTCACTCTCAAAAAGCTCCTGAACCTGTAGGATTATATCCTCATGCCAGGAAAGTGGGTAATTTACTATTCCTTTCAGGAGTGGGCCCACGAGAGAGAAATACTGAAAAAATCCCCGGTGTAGAGCTTGGTGCCGGTGGTGAAATAATTTCATACGATATAGAAAGCCAATGTCATTCGGTTTTTAATAACGTTAGGACTATCCTTGAAGATGCAGGATCTTCCTGGGATAAATTGGTAGACGTGACGGTATTCCTTACCAACATGAAGGATGATTTTCCTATTTATAACCGCATTTGGGCGGAATATTTCAGTGAAAATCCCCCATGCAGGACTACCATCGAAATTAATTGCCTGCCCACCCCGATAGCCATAGAACTAAAGTGCATAGCCACCCTATAGCATGGACCTAGTAATTGATGCAGGAAACACCTTTGTGAAAATTGGCTTCTTCAACAAAGAAAAGCTTGAAAGGGTGGAAAATGTATCCTCGGATACCCTGAACGGAATTTATGCATTACTTGAAGGCCTGTCTTTTGAAAAATGTGTATTGGGGAGCGTGATAAACATACCCACACACCTGGTGAATTATTTAAGGAGCAAAAGCAATTACTTCCTGATATTTGACGCAAACACTTTGTTACCGATAAAGAATCTATATTCAAAAGAGGCCGGAACCGACCGGATAGCAATGATGGCTGCCGCCCGTCACCTGTATCCCGAAAGAAATTGTCTTGCCATTGGGCTGGGTACCTGTATTACCTTAAATTTCATCAGTGAAAAAGGTGTTTTTTCAGGTGGAAGCATTTCCCCGGGACTGGCGATGCGTTTCAAGGCATTGAATACATTTACATCAAGCTTACCCATGGTTGAGCTTAACGAACAGGAAATAATACTCAAGGGGAATACCACCGAATCTTCAATTCTTTCCGGAGTGGTAAACGGTATGATCTACGAATTGAAAGGCTTTATATCAAGCTATAAACAAAAATATTCCAATCTTTGCTGTATCATTTGCGGGGGGGATAGCCGTTACATAGGCGAAAAAATGGGCGATGATCAGGAGATCATCCCTGAACTTGTACTTTATGGATTACACTCAATACTAAAATTTAATGCTGAAAAGAAAAATTAAATATCTTTTGCCGCTTCTTTTTCTGATGCTCAATTTTCATGCAGAAGCGCAGAATTATCTATCACCATATTCAAAATTCGGTGTTGGGGAAGTAATGCCATCATCATTTGTAGCGCAAAGGGCACTCGGGGACGCTTCTATTGCATTTTCCGATGAAAACCTTATCAGCGCAACTAATCCGGCTTCATACAGTTTAATCAATTCCTTTATTTTTGAAACGGCTGTAAATTTCAATTTCTATCAGATTTCCAGCTCTACTGATAAATTTACAAACAAGGATTATCGCTTGCCATATTTCGCATTTGCATTTCCCCTTGCCCAAAAAATAGGATGGGCATTCAGTTTCGGCCTGAGGCAAGAAAGCAAGGTCGGTTATCTTTTTCAACAAAGATATGATCCGCCGGGTTCGCCGCTTGGGTATAATGAGATTTACGAAGCTACAGGTGGTTACTCAAAATTTTACATGGGCTCATCCATCAGGGTTTTCAAGAATTTTTATGTAGGTGCCAATGTTGGATACTTTTTCGGTAAGCAAACAGTTAACCAGAGGATAGATTATGATTCCCTGACTCCGGTAAGTAATCACCGTGATGTGTACTCCAACGTAGGAGGGTTCCAATTTGATCTAGGATTTCAATACAAGATCAAGCTTGGTGCCAAAAATGAAATATCCATTGGTGGAACAGCTACCTTACCGGCGGTCATAAATTCTTACCAGGATGTTTATTACAATACGTTTACCACTATTGATGGTACCAACTATATTTCCGATTCCATTTACAAAACCATTCATTCTCCAGGGAAAGTAACCTTACCTGCAGATTATGGAATTGGTATCCAGTGGAAAAATGAAAAGTGGCTGGTCGCTGCGGATTTTCACCGTCAAACATGGTCAGATTTCAGATTCTTTGACAGGAACGATTCTCTGCATGATCTGACTTCGATCGGGATCGGAATACAATATTCACCCGGTGGAAAGGATTTACTTTACGCAGGCTTTTTCCAAAGGATAAAATACCGAATTGGGTTCCGGTATGCAAATACGTATTACAACCTGAATAATAATCAGCCATCGGATATGCGATTAACTTTCGGATTTGGATTACCGATTATTAAAACTTCTTCAGCCGTGGATGTAGCATTCGAGTTAGGCCAGATAGGGACTATAAGCAGCAATACTATCCAACAACGGTATTACGGTATTACTGTCGGATTTCACCTGTTTGATCCGGGATGGTTCAAGAGAAGAAAAATTGATTAAGTCCTGATATGAACGTAAAAATCCGTTCTTTACTCGATGCCATTGACTTTAAGGATACATGGGTTCGTGTAATTTGTTCCGGCATTATACTGATCATCATCTTTGTTATTTTCTTTACTCCCAAAAATGAAATTGCAAAGGTGAATGCCTATTCCAATTCCATACCAAAGGAAGTAGGCACGGATGTGGAAGTTCTTTATTCTGATTCCGCCAGGGTAAAGGCAAAATTAAATACTCCTCAAATGGTCCGGTATATTGGTGATGACCCAATCATGGAAATGCCCAAAGGGCTGCACGTCGCATTCTTCGGCAGGCAAATGGATACTACCTCCACCTTAAAGGCTAATTACGGAATCCGTTATTTGAAAAAATTCCTTACTATAGTTCGCGGAAATGTCGTCATAGTAAATGCAAATGGGGAAACCATTAATACCGAGGAACTGATTTGGGAGGAAAATAAGGACAGTGTAAAGAGCGATAAATTTATCAAGATCAAAAAGAAGGATGAGATAATTTTAGCACAGGGATTCACCTCAGATCTTACCTTTACGCATTATAAATTTTACAAGATCAAGGGAACCATATACCTTGATAATAGCAAGGATCAGTAGCTACTAAATAGATAAGGCTGTCGAAGTTTGATGATTTGAGTACTTTTTTGAGTAACCCATAATAAAAGGGACTAATCAAAAGCAACAAAAATATTTATACCCATGGAAATATCTGAAGCGCAAAAACAGGTAGATGAATGGATCAAAACCATTGGTGTCCGTTATTTCAATGAGCTCACCAACACTGCCA
>CAILMK010000160.1 GCA_903835275.1 uncultured bacterium
AGACCATCTATATCAGGATCCCCATGAAAAACAGCTTAATTTAAAGCTTCATTATGGCGACCTTACTGACTCTACCAATCTGATCAGAATTATTCAGGAAACACGCCCTGATGAAATTTATAACCTTGCTGCGCAAAGTCACGTAAAAGTGAGTTTTGAAACACCTGAGTACACTGCGAATGCAGATGGCATAGGTACGCTGCGAATTCTTGAAGCGGTCCGTATTTGTGACCTTGCTGAAAAGACACGCATCTATCAGGCCTCTACTTCGGAATTGTATGGATTGGTACAGGAGGTGCCGCAGAGCGAAAGAACTCCATTCTATCCTCGCTCCCCGTACGCTGTAGCGAAGCTTTATGCCTACTGGATCACGGTGAATTACCGCGAGGCGTATGGAATGTATGCCTGTAATGGTATTCTTTTCAATCATGAATCACCGATACGCGGGGAAACTTTCGTTACAAGAAAGATCACCCGTGCTGCTGCGAAAATTGTTCTTGGTTTGCAGGAGAAATTATGGCTGGGTAACCTGGATGCAAAACGCGATTGGGGACATGCCAAGGATTACGTGGAAGCTATGTATCTCATTTTACAGCAAGAGAAGGCAGAGGACTACGTAATCGCAACCGGTATCACTACCTCCGTACGCGATTTCATAAGGATGACCTTTGCTGAATTGGGAATTACTTTAAATTTCAAGGGTGAAGGTGTCAAGGAAAAAGGCATCATTGATTCCATTGATAAAACGCATATAGAGAACATGGGTTATACCTGTAATCTTAAACAAGGGGATGAAGTGGTGGCAGTGGATCCGCGTTATTTCCGTCCTACGGAAGTTGATTTGCTAATAGGTGATAATACCAAGGCAAAAACACAACTAAACTGGGAACCTAAATATGATCTTCCTGCTTTGGTAAAAGATATGGCACACGCAGATTTCAACTTGATGAAAAAGGAAAAATTCCTGCGGGAGTCGGGCTTTGAGACATTGAACTATTTTGAATAATATTTTTATAAAGTTTCTGTGAGATCCGCGCCATCTGCGGGAAACAAATATGAATAAGAAAGATAAGATTTATGTTGCAGGTCACCGTGGAATGGTGGGCTCTGCTATTTATAGAAAACTCCACCAGGAAGGGTATACGAATATCATTACGCGTACATCTTCTGAATTGGATCTTCGCAATCAGTCTGCCGTGCAGGATTTCTTTGCAACCGAAAAGCCTGAATATGTTTTTCTTGCTGCCGCGAAAGTAGGAGGGATACTTGCCAATAATACTTACCGCGCGGAATTCCTCTATGATAATTTGATTCTCGAAGCAAATGTCATTCACGAATGCTACAAGGCAGGAGTGAAGAAACTGATGTTCCTCGGATCAAGTTGCATCTATCCCAAGATGGCTCCGCAGCCACTTACTGAAGATTATTTATTGACGGGCACACTGGAACCCACCAATGAGCCATACGCCATCGCAAAGATTGCCGGTATCAAATTATGTGAAGCATATCGCGATCAATACAATTGTAATTTTATTTCCGCCATGCCGACAAATTTGTATGGACCTAATGATAATTATGATCTGAAAAATTCACACGTTCTTCCTGCTATGATTCGGAAATTTCATACTGCAAAAATTGAAGGAGCACCATTCGTGGAATTATGGGGCAGCGGTTCGCCATTACGCGAATTCCTTCATGTAAATGATCTTGCCGACGCTTGCTATTTCCTAATGCAGACATATGATGGAAAGGGATTTGTAAATATAGGAGTCGGGCATGATTTATCCATCAAGGATCTTGCAAATCTCATTAAAAAAATAGTTGGTTACAACGGCGAACTTCAGTGGGATAGCACAAAACCTGACGGGACTCCACGCAAACTTATGAGTGTAGACAAATTGAAATCACTGGGTTTTACAGCAAAGATTTCACTGGAGGAAGGCATTACTTCTGTCTATAAGGAATTCGTTGAGAAATACGATCAAATCATAGCAAAGGCATGAACCAGTTTCTCTCCGATTCCCTTGCACCCATATACAGGTATCTCACCAAAGAGAAGTACCGTACATATATCAATTTGCTGACACGTCACGGACGTACACCGCGTTTTACAGCAAGGGAAATCAAGTTTAACGGATATAAGTTTCATGTGATAGATGTGCCCTCCTTTATGGATCATTACAAGTCCATCATCACAGAGGAAATATATAATTTCAAGGCAAAAACAAACAAGCCACTTATATACGATTGTGGTGCGAATATAGGAATCAGTGTTTTGTACTTCAAGATGCTTTATCCTGAATCGCGCATCATTGCATTTGAGGCGGATCCTGAAATTGCAAAAGTGCTGCAAAAAAATATTGACACCAATAAACTCAGCAATATAGAACTGATTGATAAAGCGGTGTGGAAAGATGATAAAGGAATAGAATTCGGAGTGGAAGGTGCTGATGCGGGATCCATATTTAATGACGGGGATAAGATTCAGATTCCTTCTGTTCGTCTTCGTGATATGCTCGAGAAAGTGGATAATATTGACTTTCTTAAAATGGACATAGAAGGCGCTGAAACAGAAGTTCTGCGCGACTGTAAAGACCTTCTTCATAAGGCAGATAATCTATTCATCGAGTATCATACCTTCAACGGAATGAAGCAGGAATTGGATGAGGTTTTGAAAATATTTACAGATAATGGATTCAGGTATTTTATACAAACAGTAAATTACCGCAAGCATCCTTACATCAACAAAACCGGTCATGGTAGCATGGACCTTCAATTGAATATTTACGGATATAAAGTATAATCTGCTCTGTCATTCAGTCCCGCACGTGCGGGATTGCCCGCATTACAGATAAACTAAAAGATTGTGATTAATTGTTGTTATCACTAAGGTTGAGGAGGTTTTTTATAGCACCATGAAAATAACATTTCTAAACAGTACAGATACCGGTGGAGGCGCAGCAAATGCCTGCAAGCGCCAGGCGGAAGCATTGTATAGAAATGGAGCTGACATCACTTTCCTTTCACAGAAACATAAAGGCGAAACAAAACCATATTCCAGATATTACATTAAGAATAAATTTGACAAGGGATTATATTTCATCAGGCATCTTCTGAATGAAAGACTGCTGAAAAAATATCCCGCTATACAACACAATAATTTCTCCGCAGGATATTATGGTGCTGCTGTCGAGAATCATCCTGATATTAAGAATGCAGACATAGTCCATATTCACTGGATGAATGATTCTTTTCTTACTCCGGAAACTATCAGGAAAATTGCAAAACAAGGCAAGAAAATTGTATGGACCTTGCATGATATGTGGTCCTTCACGGGAGGATGTCATTATGCTGGAAGATGTAAGAAGTACATGCAGCATTGCGGGGAATGTCCGGTCTTGCAATCAAAAAAAGAAGAGGATATTTCCTTTAAACAATTGACGAAAAAGCAGGAAGCATGGGAAGGAATTGCCATGAATATTATCACTCCGAGTCATTGGTTGGGAGGCTGTTCCAAAGAAAGTAATTTATTCTCTGAATACAATCATCATGTTATACGTTACGCATTGGATACAGAAGTTTTTCATCAATTGGATAAAACTTCTTTGCGTGCGAAATTCAACATTGATCCCAATAAAAAAATAATTCTTTTCGGTGCTGTAAATGCGACAAAGGATGTGCGGAAAGGATTCAAATACCTGGTGGAAGCATTAAAGATTTTACACGCTAAAAATCTGCCATTTGCAAAGGATATTGAACTGGCTATTTTCGGTTCTTCCGGAGATGATAGTTTGCAATTGCCTTTCAAAACACATTTTTTGGGTAATTTAAAAACAGACGCAGCTATAGTTGAAGCCTATAATCTTGCCGATGTTTTTGCTACTCCTTCGCTGGAAGATAATCTTCCCAATACAGTGTTTGAAAGCATGGCCTGCGGAGTGCCAGTAGTGGGCTTCCGCATCGGTGGCATTCCTGAAATGATAGATCACCATATCAATGGTTATACTGCAGATCCGCTTTCCTCTGAAAGCCTCGCAGATGGCCTTGCATGGATCATGGAAGACGCAGATAGATATAAGAAGTTATCTGCTTCCGGACGTGATAAAATTGTTCGTGAGTATGATTATAAACTCATTGCTTCGCAGCACATTGAATTGTACAAACGAATCATGAAAGGGTAGGTGCTTTCATTCCAGAACTTTCAGTCTATATTTTATATTGAATCCACCAAAAACATTTTCCGATGTAAATATCATTTTCGGTGAGTGTTGGGTCGTACCTCTTAAATATTTTTAGCAGATCTTCCCGGGTGAAGTAATTTTTCAGTATTTCATGTTGCGTTCCGTCCTTCAGGGTTCTCAGCTTGTACGTATTATCGTCTCCCGGTTTTGTTGTCAGTTCACCGCCAAGGCCGGCCACATTCATATTATCAGCCATAAAAATATGAGAGCCTGCTTTTAGCGTTTTATGAAAACCTTCTAAAAAATGCGCAATTCGATTTTTAGGAATATGAGAGAACCAAAAATTTGCTATACCACCCGTAAAAGTTTTTGGTGGAAACGGAAGATCATATGCATCTGCCATTTCAATAGATACAGGGCACGAGTATTGTTTATGCCTGGCTATTTCAAGCACTTCCTCGTTGCAGTCGGTAGCCACAATACTTTGAGCTGTTTCTGAGGCAAACTGAGTCCAGTAACCTGTTCCGCACGCCACCTCAATGACGTGCGCCCCGCGGAATGCCACCTTTATGCGCGATTGAATTTTAGATTGCTCCTTTAGCCTCTGCGGATCGTTGCGGTGATAAATTTCCTCATACTCGCTTGCCCTGAGAGCATAATAATTCTTCAAAGTTTCGTTTGGGTCTTCAGTGTGCATACCGAATATTTTATTACTAAAGCTACTTATTTTACCGACAAATGCAATTCTCCTTTCTCAATAAACAATCCGCTTTCAATATTATTTTCATAGAGAGAACCGGTGCCTAATCCCTGGGCCATTTGAATATTCTTTGAAGCCGTCCATTGTGCAATTGCATTTAGGCCAATATTTGATTCTAATGCTGAAGTAATCCACCACCCGATATTGCGTGTTTCCGCAAGTTTTATCCATTCATCAGAAGCTTCAAATCCTCCGAGCAGTGAAGGCTTCAGAATTATATATTGAGGAGAAATAGTATCCAGTAATTTTATTTTTTCATTTAATGAATTCACACCGATCAATTCTTCATCCAGCGCAATTGGTATGGGACTTTCTTTGCAAAGTTCTTTCATGATTTCCCATTGGCCCTGTTTGATCGGTTGTTCTATGGAATGTATATTTAATTCTGAAAGTAATTTTAATTTTTCCATTGCTTCTTCGGGAGTAAATGCTCCATTCGCATCCAGCCGCAAAGTGATATTGGGATAATGTTCCCGTATTTTTTTCAGGAGTTTTACTTCGCCATCAAAATCCAGTGCACCGATTTTTAGCTTGATAACATTATATCCTGCATTCACTTTTTCAATGACCTGTTCCCACATGGTTTCATAAGTTCCCATCCAAATTAATCCATTGATAGGGATGCCTTTTTTACCCTTGGAAAACTCATTTTCAAGGTATATACCGCGTCCGTCATTTTGAAGATCCAGTAACGCCATCTCCAGTCCGAAACGAATGGATGGAAATTTGTCTTCTATTATTTCTGACACACTAAAATTTCCATCAGTTTGGTTAATTTGTTCACAGACATTTTTCAGTTGTTTTTCGTAATCAGCTACA
>CAILMK010000161.1 GCA_903835275.1 uncultured bacterium
AATGAGGCAGTTGAGCAAATAAACTTCATTTTTCTTATAAATTTTTAACGGTGGCAAAGATAATAAATTGTTGGATTGAAAGCCTTACGCTTAAACAATTCTTGCAATAAACTATCTAAAAGAGGAGTTTGAACAGAATTGTAAAAGGGATTGTTAATTTTGCAATAAATAATTGAATCGCATTGAAAAAGCTATTACTCCTCCTCACACTACTGATATTTTCCTTCAAGGCATTCAGCCAGGACTCCGGCTTCGTATTCGGTGCCTATATAACGCCGACTTACTCCTACAGGACCCTGAAAGCCACCTCCTCTGCCGGCAATGATACCTTGAAAAAAGCAAATGCCGCTGACAAGGCGAGCGGAAAAATTGACTTTGGGATCCGTCTTTCAGCAAATATAAACCATCACTGGAAAATTACTGTCGGGGCGGCATACGCTTCAAAAGGATACATAACCAACTTAACTGCCGATACCTTATCCAAAGTGGGGAACGCTAAAAATACAATAAGTATACCCCAATATAATCGCTACACCTTTTTTGAAGTCCCGGTTTACATCACCTATAAAATGGGTGATTCGTCCTTTAATTTCGGAATATTTGCCGGTATATCAAACAGTTTCCTGATGCAATACCAACAGGAGGTGCGGACCTATGATAACCAGATTACACCTTTCAACAGCCCACCTACCAATTATCCTTATACGGGGGCTGACCTTAGTGCCAATTATTACTCCACCTATCATATCAGTTTGCTGCTGGGAGTTGAATTCAGTTATAAGATCAGCCAGAGCGTAAGTATTTTTGCTCAGCCCAATTTCAGGTATTCTTTTACAAATGCCCTTCCAACTAATGGCCTGCTTGATGCCAATTTATGGAACCTGGGTGTGAGCCTCGGAGCGGATTATATTTTTTAATTGTACGAACAAGATTAATGCGATTAAAGGATAAACTGGATTTCAAATCGCAAATCTAAAATGCCTCATTATCTTTGCAGGTGAAAATTGTGTTATGATACAAAGAATTCAATCCGTATATTTATTAGCTGCCATTGTTATCCAGGTGCTTGTGTTTAACCTTCCTTCCTGGATCGGTGAAATACCGTCAAATACTTTTCCCTCAAAAAAAATAACCGTTCATTCCGGCTATACAAGAATTGCCACTCAGGAGACTCTCTCCTCCAAGGAAAATATTGAAGAAAAAAGCAGTCCGCTGAATACCGGAATTATAATTGCAAATTCACTGATTATACTTCTGGCTATCATAGATGTATTTTTATTTCGCAACAGGAAATTACAATTAATGATTAGCAGGGTTCTTATTCTTTTGACCTGTATCCTGATAGCTTCCCTGTTCTATAATAATCAGGTCTCAATTGGATTATTCGGCACAATGGATCATTCTGCCATATTTATGCCTGCATCCTATCTGCCATTTGTTTCGCTTGTCCTCTTCTTTCTCGCGGGCAGAGGCATCAATGCCGATGAAAAGCTGGTACGATCAGCGGATAGGTTGAGGTAGAAGAACTATTACACTTCTGTTATCTTTTTGTATATTTGGATTCTAAGATCAAAGCCATGATTGCCGGATATACATATAAAGCAGCTTTCCTTATTTTCTTTCTGAGTTGCATATTCAATGAAATTTATGCCCAACACGAATGCCATATCAGTTTCGGGATAGCGGAAAATTTTAATTATGCTTATTTTACCGGGGATGGTGGAACGACCCGGGATATTTTGATCGGTTATGTTTACACGGGAGGCCCTCCCGGCTCAGCACCCAAAACTCCTAACGACTTTGGCAAATACACAGTTACTCCCGGGCATTCGTGGCAGGAGGTTATTCCGTTCAATAACGCAATCGCAAAGTTTGCAAACCTCTGCAATCCGAGTTTCCTTGTTGAAATTAATATTACTCCATTTTTTTGGCTTTGTACCGGAGTCCAGGCGGAGGAGAAGCATTATGACCTGTTTATTAACGATGATCAATTGGGTTCCCGGAGAGTAGCAAACCATGGATTTATAAATTTAGGGCTTCCGGTTTATTTTAAACATTTTTCAACACTTCCAAGGAAGTGGGCACTTTTTGAACTTGCAGGAGTCTCTATTAACCTTCCGGCTTTTTCCAGCTACCAAAATACAAGTAGTAGCGATGAAAATTATTCAGCTTCAATCACAAGCAATCCATATCCACTCTTCAGTCTGGGTGGGGGCGTATCAAAAACCCTTGGAAAAGACGGTTCAAAAATAAGCTTCGAAGTCATTTACAGTAAGGGTTTATATAATACATTAAATGATTCCATAGTGAAAACTTATCACACCGGTCCTGTTCACTCAAGCGAAATAGATCAAATATCTAATATAGGCATGAATGGCACCGGCTGGAGAATTGGTATTCGTTATACCTTTTCAAGAATATAACTTCATTTTGTTAATGGCGATTATTTTTTGAAACTGGATGCAAAAAGACTTCCTGTTAATCAAAGAAAAATTACGCATTCATGATGATCTAAAACTATATGGACAGCGAATAAGCGACCATTATTAATGAGTCATACTTCAATCTTCGTGTAAAGGAAAAGGGAGTCAATTACCTAATCATTCATGCCATGGATGAAGGCCAGGTGAAAAGTAATACTCTTGAACTTACCATTTCCGATAAAAAAAATGTACAAAATCTGAACATACAGACCAATTTGCAAGCTTCCGGAGCAGTAAAGATTATTTATAAATGAAGTCAGAATGAGCTTCGCGCTAAAAATCTAAAATCGTAAATCACTCAATCGTACATAGCCTTGGCTTAATCTTTGCTTAAAATGAAACATTAAGGCCTTATTTTCGTTAAATTTGGAAGTTGAATTGCATGGCAGCTACTAATTACAATACACTGATTGAAAAGTTACGGGAGTTTACCCGTAAGTATTATGTAAACCAACTGATAAAGGGTGGTTTGTATTTCGGTGCATTGCTATTGGTTTCCTACCTCACCGTTACGCTCCTGGAAAATTTCGGCAGGTTTGGTACCGGTACACGGACCACTTTATTCTATACTTTTATTGCCCTGAACCTTGCCATCCTCGGCAGGTACATCATATTCCCGCTGACCAAATTATATGGAATGGGGAAAACACTCAGCAATGAAGAGGCTTCCGTTATCATTGGAAAGCACTTCAGGGAAGTAAAGGATAAACTGATCAATACCCTCCAACTTCATGAGCAATCTGCAAAGGAGCATGACCAGTCTTTATTGATTACTGCCAGTATCAACCAGAAAATAGCGGAATTAAAACCCGTTCCCTTCGTCAATGCGATCGATCTAAAAAAGAACCGCAAATATATCCGCTATGTAGCCATTCCACTTGCGGTATTACTGGCGCTGGTCATACTTGCACCAAATATCCTTGTGGGAAGTACAGAACGTTTGCTAAAACACAATACTTTTTTTGCACCTAAGGCTCCGTTTGATTTCATACTGGAGAATACTTCCCTTACAGGAATCAAACAGGAAGATTTTACATTAAAGTTAAAAGTTACCGGCAAGGAATTGCCTGCGGAAATGTTCGTAGAAGTGGATGGAAATACATTCAAGATGAGCGCGACATCCAAAAGCGAATATACCTATACAATGAAAAATCTGCAGAAAAATGTGGATTTTGAATTCAATGCCAACGGATTTTCTTCGCAGCCTTATGAACTGAAAGTATTACCGAAACCTTTCCTTCAGAAATTTGAAGTGCACCTGCATTATCCATCTTATCTGGGTAAAAAGGATGATATACTTTCCAACGTGGGTGACCTCACCGTTCCGCAAGGGACAAAAGTTAAGTGGGATTTTTATACGGAAAATAATGAATGCGTTAAACTTCAATTCCAGGATAAACAATTGGATGCTGTAAGGGAAGGAACGAATTTATATACCTACCAGGGAACATTTACGAAGGACGATAATTATTCCCTCAGCATAAAAAATAATTACCTGCAAAGCCATGATTCCATCAAGTATGCGCTGAATGTAATTCCAGACGCGTTTCCAAGTGTTACCGTGCAGGAGGAAGCAGATTCGGCACACCTGAAAAATTTATATTTCACGGGGCAGATCAATGATGATTACGGATTTTCAAAACTGCTATTCACCTATCGCTATACCAAAAGCGAGGACAGCAGCAAAATGAGAAGTCCGGCGGTAAGCCAGAGTATCGCCATAGCCGGTGATAAAACCATGCAAAGTTTTTATCATTTCTGGGATATGAATCCGCTGGATATAAAGCCCGGGGATGAAATAGAATATTATTTTGAAGTATGGGATAATGATGGAGTGAATGGTGCAAAATCCTCCCGTTCCGAACGCAGGTATTTCAAGGCTCCTACGCTTAAGGAACTTGATAAGCAGACGGAAACCACCAATCACAATGTACAGAATAAAATGGAATCAGCCATTCGCCAGGCTTCGCAATTGCAAAAGGATATGCAGGATGCGCGGATGAAACTGATGAATAAAAAAACATTCGACTGGCAGGATAAAAAGATGATGGAAGACATCATGAAAAAGCAGGAGAATTTAAAAAATACTGTCAATGACCTGCAAAAAGAATACAGCGAGAACCAGCAAAAACAGGAGGAATTCCGTGAGCAGGATGAAAAAATATTGCAGAAGCAGGAAGAGCTTCAGCAGATGATGGATCAGGTATTGGATCCTGAAACAAAAAAAATGATGGAGGACCTCAAGAAGCTCGTTGATGATAACCTAAAGGATGAGGTTCAGAAAAAACTGGAGGATATGAAATTCCAGGACAAGGAAGTGGAGAAGGAAATGGACCGGATGAAGGAGCTTTTCAAGCAACTTGCCTTTGACCAGAAACTCACGGATAATATTGACAAGCTTGATAAAATGTCACAAGAACAGGATAAGCTTGCCAAGGAAAGCGAGGATAAAAAAAGCGATGCGAAAGAACTGGAGAAAAAACAGGACGACCTGAATAAAAAGTTTGAGGACTTCAAGGAAGACATGAAGGATATGGACCAGAAGAACCAGGACCTGGAAGAGAA
>CAILMK010000162.1 GCA_903835275.1 uncultured bacterium
ACACTCTTTTTTATAACAATATCTACAAGCCCCGTCTGATGGGCTCCCCTACCATCCCTATTTCCATCAGCAAGATAGAATACAGCCATGGACAATATGTGGTAACCCCTACCATTAGCATTGGCTACGGCTATACCTGGTTCTTCGGCGATATGATGTTCACGGAATATGATAAGATTATCGTGGTCCCCACCTTCTATTTTGGCCTGATTACGGACATTGGTTTGCAGAATGATTTTAATGTCACCCGACCTGCCGGACTATTTGCCGGAGGATTTGTGGGCTTCCAGGCGTATTCCCTGTTCTTTGGGTATGATTTTGTGACCCATTCACCAAGTATAGGATTGGGCGGTAGAATTGATCTTTATACATTGAAGCAAATGAGCCTCAAAACCTATGGAAAAGTAAAGGAGCTGAGAAAACATAAATCAGCGGCCATACCAATTAAGAACGAATAGGAATTAATCATTTAGTCATTCAAGATTTAATGATTGGAAGTAATACATTAATGAAGAAGAATTATTTCTGATAATTATATCTGGGATTCCCTAAATAAAGATCATTTTTAAATTTCAAATCCGTTTGTGATTTAACTGAAGATTTCCGTGGAACACAGATTCCTGTATTGCTTTGTAATTGTATCCGGATAACGCTACCTGAATTGGCAATTCCAGGGTTGATGATCTTAACTCTTCCAAGAGCATAATCAACTTTATAATCTATATCCTCCTGCAGCTTATCATTCCCGGAATATACAGTTACTGAACCGCGGGGTACATTGACGGCATTAAGAGAAATATCAGCGGTAGTTTTGTGTTTGCTGCCATCCCCCAAGGTTACTTCCGTATTCTCAGGTACTGATGGACAATAAAGTCCCGCTTGGTATGATTCATCATACTTCGTTAAGACCTTATTACCAATTATAATTCCATAAAACGGACGACTATTTCCAAACTCGATGGGCCAGATAATCTTAGAGCCCTTGAATAATGTACCTGAAGGAAGAATGGTTGCTTGTCCAAATGCAGAAACACCGAAAAATACCAGTGATGCCATCAATAAAAACCGTGATGTTTTCATTTGAGTAATTTTTGTATTGCGAATGTAACGATCGTTTTTAAAAAAACGTCTATTAACCTACTTAATCTTCTTGAAGCTTCTGATCGGGGTACATTCACTGCGTTCAACGAAATATAAGTCATTCACTTTTATTAAGACTAGGCTACTTTCCATTCTTATTTTCTTTATACTTCTTGCTAAATGTGTAACTCCAATAAACTATTGGCCGATTATGGTATAATTTATGTCTATCTCCAAAAATATCCGAATAAGGATGTTGCTTACTTTCAGGGATAAGTTTAAAATCTTTAAAGATTGAGTTATCCTGACCATGATAAGTCAATATGGATTGAATCTGTGTTTTTCTGATATAGAGGGAATCGATTTCAGGATTTGAAACCTGGGAAAATGCCGGAACGCTAAAAAAAGAAAGTATTAAGACCGATAAAACCTTGAATATTTTCATCTGTGCAATTTTTGTATCGCGAATATAACGATCGTTTTGGAAAAAACGTCTAAATCGAGTTAATGTGTATACGCCGGATTACCTATATAGAGGGATTTGTTAAACTGATCATCCGCAGGAGGACCGGATTTGCTATTGGGTTGGGTACCGCTTGGCGGGCTTGCCAGTTGAATCCGCAAACGTTTTCCTGCATTTGCGACAGCCAGGTTAGTAATTATGAGCTTGCCCTGTGCGTAATCCACCAGATAATCTACATTTTCCTTCAGTCTTTCATCATCGAACAAGACCGTCACGGAACCTTTCGGAATATTGGTTCTGTTCAGGTTTATTTCAGGAGTAGTTCCACGCTGGAAGTGCGCGGTATCTACTTTTTGAGCAAATGTAGAAATACTCAAAACAGAGAGCAATGGAAACAATAAATACCTCAAAACTTTCATGTGTGTTTTATCTAATGCGAATTTAACGTTCGTTCCCGGGAAAACGTTACACCTGTTGAAGTTTTTATCTGGATTATTCAGCATTGAACATTTTTACTTCTGATTTCAGTGCGGCGTAATCCATCGTATGTTCAAAAAAATGTTTTCTTCCCTGCTTTGCAATAATAGTTGCCGGAACCGTCCCATTCCATTCTTTGGACACCTTATTAAGCCATTCATGAACTTTTGTAGCATCCACCACCCAAACAGAGGCATGATAATGATTTTTCTTTAAGTACGGGATAAGGTCTTTGTCTGCTTCGTGAGGCATATCGAATGTTACAAAAATGATCCGCACTTCATCATCCTGATGCTTTTTGTAAAGTTTCATAAAATCCGAAAATTCCTCTTTACAAGGCCTGCACCAGGTAGCCCAGAAATGAACAATATAAGTGGTATCATATCTGGAATTCAGAACTTCGTCTATGGAATGATAATCGGTTCGTTCAATGCTCTGTGCTTCCATGGAAATGGAGAGAAAAAACAGGCTGGAAATTGCAAACAAAGTACGCATAAAATTACATCTTTAAAAAACTAACCATGTAAGGCTTCTTCGCGTTCCATGAAAAAATGCAAAGCAACCTTTAAGATAAATCTTATAAGATTTTTGCGTAATTATGATAAGACTACAACATAAAACAAGGAGAGATGTCAGGCGGTTGCCTGACATCTCTCCTATTACTTATTCCTTACTGCTTACTCCTTTCTTTTTACTTCTTACCTACCCATTCATCAACATTCATCACGTCTGCCTGGCGAGGGAATAATTTTGTGGTCAGCACACGATGAATTTCCTCATCAGCATCATAACAAGCATCTGCCAACACGCTCAACTGATAATCCTTGTCTGCTGCTTCACGCAAGGTGGATAAAACCACTCCGCTGGTGGCAATTCCCGTAAGTACCATGTGACGGATCTCCTGTGCCCTGAGAATAACTTCCAGATCGCTACCTGCAAATGCACTAATGCGGCGTTTGTAAACGGTCACTTCTGAACCCTGCGGTGCAACGGAATCATGAACCTTCATCCAGTCTTCCAGGTTAGCATTTGCCATTCTATCTTTTATCGCTGAAAAGCCTTTGTTCCTCATGCTTATTTCAGGGAAACCATTCCTAAATCCGACAACCACGTAAATAACGGGAATGCCTTCTTTCCTTGCATGATCAATTGCTTTTTTAACGTTTTCAACAAGAGGGGCTGTTTCCTTCGGATAATTGGCGAGAATTCCTGCCTGCATATCCATTACAAGTAGTGCTGTGTGTTGTTTGTCCTGTTCCATTTTTATAATTATTTTATTTGTTATAGTTGTTTAAATTTTATTAGTGATTCCACCTTCTGCTTCCCCAAATTCTTCCTTTTCTTTTTCATTC
>CAILMK010000163.1 GCA_903835275.1 uncultured bacterium
AGTGGGTACTGGTTGCCATCCTTAAACTGAATTGATTCCTTGGTATCAACACAAGAGCGGGTCAAAAACTCGTCTCCATTTGTCATGTCCTTAAAAACAACCAATCTGTAACTTCCAGGATGAATATCTTTTTTCATTTTATTCTTTCGATTTAGGGTGCAAATGTACGGCAAACTTTTGAATTAGGAGCAAAGAATTACAGCTTTTTCAATGAGTTAACTTTCGGCATTACATGTTTAAAATATTTACAGACAATGGATTGCATGTTTTTGTCGAAAATTATTTTTTATACCTAAAAGCCTCTATTCGCCGCGGCGAACACTAAAGGGGACTTTCTCATAATACTAATTGCACGAAGTGCCTGCCTGTCGGCAGACAGGCTTCCCCCTTTAGGGGGTTAGGGGGTAAAGCAAGCGGGGCAACTCAATTAAAATTGCCCCGCTGAAAATACAAGGAGTTTGATACCGGCTTATCATGCAATCATTTGCACAAAAGCCATTAATTATCAATATTTTAAAGATTTAAGCAGTTTTCAATTTGAGGTCTGAATCCGTTTTTGTTACAATTGGATTCTTTGGAATGGTAAAAATGAAACTTGCTCCGCCCAGTTCGTTGGAGTCTATATGTATCTCTCCCTGGGTCTCTTCCACAATTTTCTTAACTATCGCCAAACCGATGCCTGTACTATCCACTTTATCCTTGGATTGAAGCGTTTGGAAAATATCAAAAACCCTTGCTCTGTATTGTGGTTCAATTCCGGGGCCGTTATCAGCAATGATAAATTTCCAGTCGTGCAGCAATTGCTCGCAGGTAATATTTATAATACCTTCATTTTTATCGTTGTACTTGATCGCATTGCTGATCAGGTTAGCAAACACCTGCTGAAGTTTTATCTTATCTGCATTAATAACAGGCATATAGTTTCCAAGATTGATCCTGATATTTTTTGGCGGATCATTAATGAAGATAACATCATTGATCATCTCCCTCAGGTTTATCTTTATCGATGGGGAGTCCTCCCTGCCTGCGCGTGAATATTCGAGTACACCATTGATTAAGCCTTCCATACGCTCTACGCGGTTATGCAAAAGTTTGAAATTCTCTTTTGTTTCATCAGTCATAACGGTTTCAAGGTCATCTTCAATCCAACTGGAAAGACTGTTTATTGCCCTCAATGGTTCCTTTAGATCATGAGAGACTATGTATGCAAAGCTATCAAGCTCCTTATTGGTCTTTTCCACGGAGCGTGTATACGTCTGGATATTTTTATGGCTCTCTGCCATTTCTTTTAAAAGCCTTTGGTTGGATCGTTCTATAATAACACAAATCATACCCAGTACAATAATGCTTATAA
This sequence comes from uncultured bacterium, assembly GCA_903835275.1. Taxonomy (GTDB): domain Bacteria; phylum Bacteroidota; class Bacteroidia; order CAILMK01; family CAILMK01; genus CAILMK01. The sequence continues at coordinate 1,355 of CAILMK010000163.1, forward strand.
TAAGGCTTACTGTGAGGTCTGTTTCCAAGGCCCCGGGAATATTTACCTGAAACTGGTCAAAAAACATGGTAAACGTTGCAAGGCAATACAATACGATCATGTGGATGCCTGCAAGCCCGACAAAAAACCATCCTGCACGAGTTCCAAGAAGAATAAAAGTACTTATAGTAAGTACGCTCAGGTAAAAATTGGAGCTTGAATGTATTCCCCCAAAAGGGTAGGTGGTGATGTGCAATACTGCAAAACACGCAAGGATAATAATGCTGAATGCAAGGGTATTATTTTTATGTCTTTTGAAAGCAAAATAATTTATCAAAGCAATGACGCTTAGGAGGGGCATGGTGTAAGAAATCCAGCCATTGATCTTGAAAATGATGGCGGTCTGCGCATAAAAGACAAATCCTATAATAAAGGACATTAGCGAGAGTGCTGCAAATAGCAGGTATCTTTGGCGTCCCCGGAAATCTTCTTCCGGAATGCTGTTATAGTATAAATCTCTTATTACAGGTACCTTCATCACTCCCCCATTTTATACAAAGGTAGTAATGATTTATAAATCAATTCTATCTATGAAAATGTTTATTATTCATTGTAAGGTTTTGTTTGAAATCAGCGTGAAAAAAGCTGACGAAAATCAGTATTTTGATTTGTATCATAAAATCTTGGTATTTCCCGCCAAAAAACTTTTCTTATCTTCGCCCATATGAAGAAAGTGATATTAAATAAATACATATGAGTTGGGCGCCTGAAAAATTTAATTACTTTGATATCATGGCACATATCGTTTGGGGAGCAATTTACTGTTTTGGCTTTGCATTGCTTTTCTCCAAATTAAGATTTAAACCATGGTATCTGCATATACTTCATTATTTCTATACGGTAATAATAGGATGTTTTATTTTTGCCTTTATATTTATTCCGCTCGCCAATTCGCTAAATGCCAATTCGTATCCTGAATTCAGTTATTGGGGGTTGACCTTATGGAGGGGCACACTGCCTTTTTTTATCTATTTTACTTTATCTTTACTTACTGCCTCCGGAAGTTTCTATTACATGTATTTTAAATTTTCAAAAGCCGAGTAAAAAAACAACTATGAAATTTTGGATATATATACTTTTCTTTATCGTAATTACAACTACAGTGTTTGCTCAAAGTGACTCAATGCATATTGATTCAAAAAATACCGGAGATAAGGTAAAAGCTACTCCTGAATACAACAATTTATCATACATGCTTCCCATTGGTTTTGAGTCCGCCTCAAAAAAAATAACAAACAAATGGGGTTCATATTTAAGTTATGTCCCTCCCTGGTTTACATTATATGGGGGCGATATCTATAACATGATGCCAGCTTGCTGGACGAAGAATTTTAATGCGATTTTGCAATGCAGTAGTCTCTTTAAAGATAAAAAGACCGGAAGTACTATATCCGTTTTTTTGTTTTTCACCCGTGAAAATCTGGATTCAACACTAAAAGTATTGAAATTAAAACGTGAATGTAAAACCTGCAGGAATGATGATTCGGTCGCTTACGACCGCATGGTTGGTTGCGTGTTTAATTTAACGGGAGAATTGATGTATATGGAAGAGCATATCTATGTTTTTACAAAATTTTATGGCAATATCCTGGGCTTTGAAATTGAAAAAAGGAGAGATTGGAGTTTAAATAATTTACAACTCAAGGAACTTGCAAAGGATATTGAGGCAGCATTTACAGTACCGTTGCGTAAATGATAATATGTATTTCGTTTTGCACTCATCAAGATTTTCATTGACAAGTTTTGAGCTCCATTTGCACATTAGCATATTAACTCATTAGCACATTATCCTTATCTTCGCCCCTGTATATGAAAAAATTAATATTGTGGGTTTTAATACCTGTTTTGTTTGCAGCAACTCCCGGCGATGAAAAGAAATCAAAGGAATGGAAAGTAGCTGATGCCCATGGGCCTACCACAGATATTTCCTTTGAAACCGATGAAGGAACCTGGATGAGCCTGGATGTAAGTCCCGATGGGAAAGACATTGTTTTTGACCTGCTTGGGGATATTTATACAATGCCGATAAGCGGCGGAGAGGCTAAATTACTTTCCGGCGGCACACCCTGGGAAGTGCAACCCAGGTATAGTCCGGATGGAAGCAAGATCTCATTTACATCCGATAGGGACGGTGGCGATAATATCTGGATAATGAACCGGGATGGCAGTAAAGCTCATGCACTTACCAAGGAAACATTCAGGCTTTTAAATAATGCAGTTTGGACTCCAGATGGTTCAGCAATCATCGCACGGAAACATTTTACTTCCGGCAGATCACTGGGTGCAGGAGAAATGTGGATGTATTATATGAGTGGCGGCAGCGGATTGCAATTGACAAAACGCCGGAATGACCAGCAGGACGAGGGCGAACCTGCCATTTCCCCGGATGGGAAATATGTTTACTGGAGTGCCGATGTTGCGGCAGGCGGGTACTTTCTATATAATAAAGACCCTAACGGAGAAATTTATGTGATTCACCGCCTTAACAGGGAAACTGGAAAAATTGATGATGTGATTGCCGGAGCTGGTGGTGCATGTCGTCCGCAACCATCGCATAATGGAAATTTGCTTGCTTTTGTAAGGCGCGTACGCTTGAAAAGCGTTCTTTTTTTACATGATCTAAGGACAGGGGAGGAGTGGCCTTTGTATGATAAACTTGATAAGGACCAGCAGGAAACCTGGGCGACATTCGGTGTATATCCGAATTATAGCTTTACTCCTGATGATAAAAACATAGTCATTTGGGCAAAGGGCAAATTATGGAAAGTAGATATTGCCACTGGTAAAGCGGTCAATATTCCTTTTAATGTAAAAGTAAAACAAACGATTACCGAGGCGGTGAAATTCCAGCAGGAGGTTTCACCAGAAAATTTTGAATCCAAAATGATCCGCCAGGCAGAAACTTCCCCGGATGGAAAATGGCTTGCCTTTAATGCAGTGGGGCATATCTGGCTGAAAGAACTTCCGAATGGCAAGCCCGAGCGTTTAACTAATGAACAGAATTTTGAATTTGCCCCTTCATGGAGTAATGATGGGAAAACTATTGTTTATACCACCTGGGACGATTCACTGAAAGGGAATATTTATAAAATAACTCTTGGATCAAAAAAACCTGTCAAACTCAGCAGGGGCAGGGGATATTATCATACGCCACATTTTTCCGCAGACGGAAAAAAGATTGTTTATCAAAAAACCGGTGGCGATGATATTTTAGGATTCTCCTATGGTTTGAATACAGGATTGTACTGGATGGATGCTGAAGGAGTAACCGCACATTTAATTACTGAAGAAGGTGCAGAGCCTTTTTTCAACAAGGATGCCACGCGTATTTATTACTCGAACGGCAAAACTTTAAAGAGTGTTAATTTGAACGGAAATGATGTCCGCGTGCATTTTACATCCCAGTATGCAAAGGATTATACTCCTTCTCCTGACGGGAAATGGATTGCCTATACAGACCTTTTTCAGGGATATGTGGCTCCTCTTTCAGAAACAGGAAACGCCATAGACCTGAATGGAAAAACAGATGCGTACCCCATTTATAATTTCACCCGTGATGCAGGAACATCCCTGCATTGGAGTGGTGATAGCAAATCATTGCACTGGCTTATTGGTCCTGATTATTTCAGCCGTAAGGTAGCAGATTGCTTTACGTATTTTCCGGGCGCAAAGGATAGCCTTGCTCCAAAGGATAGTGTTGGAATAAAAATAGGGCTTACGATGAAAACGGATATTCCTGACGGTAAAATTGCCCTGAAAGGAGCGCGCATTATTAGTATGAAAGATGGAGCGGGAGTTATTGAAGACGGAATTATTCTTATAGAGAAGAACAGGATAAAAGCCATTGGGGCTTCTTCATCTATAACTATTCCTGCGGGATATAAAATAATGGATGTGACAGGCAAAACCATTATGCCGGGCATGGTGGATGTACATGCACACATGGGGCAAAGCGGTACAGGTATAAGTCCGCAGCAACAGTGGAGTTATTATGCAAACGTTGCGTATGGTGTAACAACCACCCATGATCCATCTGCGAATACAGAAATGATTTTTTCACAGAGTGAAATGCAAAAAGCGGGAGTGATTGTAGCACCGCGAATATATTCCACCGGATCCATTTTATATGGGGCAGATGGGGATTTCAAGGTCGTAATTAACAATATTGATGATGCGCGTTCACATCTTAGAAGATTGAAGGCATCCGGTGCTTTTTCTGTGAAAAGCTACAACCAGCCACGCCGGAACCAAAGGCAAATGATCATTCAGGCTGCGCGTGAATTGCACATGTTGGTAGTTCCTGAAGGAGGTTCTTTCTTCAATATGAATATGAATGAAATAATGGACGGGCATACCGGTATAGAACATTCCATTCCAATTGCACCACTGTATAAAGATGTTATTAAATTCTGGGCATCTACAAAAACATCCTATACCCCTACGCTCATAGTAAGCTATGGCGGATTGTGGGGGGAAAATTACTGGTACCAGAAGACGAAGGTGTACGAAAACAAACGCCTGCTGACCTATTATCCTCGTGCTATTATTGATTCGCGTTCGCGTAGACCTACAATTACCACCAATGATGACAGCGACTGGGGTTTCATGGCAAATGCGCGTTCTGCCGCAGATCTTTATCACGCAGGTGTGAAAGTACAATTAGGAGCGCACGGGCAATTGCACGGGCTTGGTGCCCATTGGGAATTATGGATGTTTGCACAAGGCGGAATGACCAATTTGGAAGCTATTCGTTCTGCTACCCTGAGTGGTGCTGAATATATTGGTATGGAAAAAGAAATAGGCTCCCTGGAAGATGGAAAACTTGCGGACCTGGTGATCATGGACAAAAATCCTCTGGAGGATATTCATAATTCAGAATCCATTTCCTATGTGATGCTGAACGGAAGATTATACGATGCTGCCAATATGAACGAGGTAGGAAACCATCCTAAAAAGAGGCATAAGTTTTTCTGGGAATACGATAGAAGCCCGAATGCATTTCCATGGCACTCGGAAACAAATTCATTTATGGATGGATGTGGTTTGGAATAGTAAACTCCTATATTTGTGAAAAATAACTCTGATCAATGAGCATGAACGCATCCAAGGCTGAATTATCTTCAGATTCATCGTTGTTTATCCATCTTCTAAGGAGCATAGCAGCACAGGCCGTGCTGGTAGGACATGCGCTTAGTCTTTTTAAAGTGAGCCCTTTTGGTATCCGTCACATGCAAAATATTGGGGTACTCGTTTTTTTTATATTATCCGGCGTCCTCATTACATATTCCACGATCCAGAAAAAGAACCGTAGCGATAAATATGGCATCAAGAGCTATTTCATGGATCGTTTTGTAAGGATATACAGCGGCTTTCTTCCTGCAATACTCCTGGTGGTGATATTGGATATGATCATCAGGCACCTGTACGGTGATAGTATTTATATATATACTGCATATAGCCTCAGAACCTTTATAGGTAATATATTCATGTTGCAGGATTTTCCTTTCAACCATTTATTTAATTTACATACCAATTTCTCATTCAATTCGTACGGATCAGGCAGGCCGTTCTGGACTATAGCGGTAGAGTGGTGGCTATATTTGTTCTTTGGCATACTTGTTTTCTGGAAGAGTATCAAGCTTCCAGTCATTGTAAAAATAGTTGTGTTTACGATTTTTAGTATTGTACCTTTCTATAACCTGATAGCAGGGACAGGAAATGGATTAACCCTGATGTGGTTCTTTGGTGCGGTTGTGTGTATGTTATTGATGTATGGCATAGGCCGCCCAATGGGCAAGACATACTGTTTTCTGGCATCCTTTGCTCTCCTGGCTACTGCACTTATCCGTTATTCCATGATTAATACAGAATATGACGTGCTTTTCGCAGGCATCCTTTCAGCCTCCCTTCTATTCATTATTTTTGGATTGCAGCAGACCAATATCATCCGGGCGCCCTGGTTGAAGAAGACCATTCTTTTTATCGCGGATTATTCATTCAGTCTTTATCTGCTGCACTATACAATACTTCATTTTTTCATGGGGCAAATAGGCAAATATGATATCTCCTTACTGGTAGTCGGAAGTATTATTGCAGCAAATGTGGTAAGTATGGTTTTTGCAATGGGGACAGAAATGAAGCACAAGCAGCTTAGAAAATGGATTGCTGGAAAATATGGTATTTAACAGGTTTAATACGTTTTTACAGGAACAGATTTTAGAATTAAATAAATAGTTGCACACTTTTCAATGACCGGACAAAAGCCAAACCTGCTCGTAATTTCACATGTAATGCCCTATCCGCCGGGATCGGGACAAAGCCAGAGGGTATTTTATACACTACGTGCAGCAAGGGAAAAGTTTCATGTGATATTCCTGACTTTTGCAGCAGCAAACAAGATAGAAGAGAGCAGGAAAAACCTTGAATCTTTATGCGATGAAATAATAATATTGCCATCCATCGCAAATGTTTCGCTTCCCGTTAAGGCTTATCATCGCATCATAGGTAAGCTTTATTCAGTTGTCACCGGATTGAAGGTTTCCAATTACCTTATTGGAGAGGTGGAATTTAGTCCGGCAAGAATTGAAAAGGCAATTGCAGGCAGGAAAATAGACTTGGTGATCTTTGAATATTTTCATGCTTTCAAAGCAACAGGTGTATTCAGGAAAAAGAATATTCCCACTATTCTTGATACACACAATGTATTGTGGCGAACATACATAGAACAGGTACTCGGGAAAAAGAATATCTTCTCTCTATTCAATGGTTACTATCTTGGGAAATACAAGAATGCCGAGGAAAAATCTTGGAATTATTTTGACTATGTGATTGCCATTAACAGGAATGAATATAATTATATTCAATCGCGTGTAACCAAGGCAAAGACCATCTATCTGCCTATGGGAATTGACTTCAGGGACTGGGAATATAGCTTCAATCCGGGTGAAAAAATCCGTCTGGCATATTACGGTGGTATGAGTGCCGATTACAACCAGCGCAGTGCAATGACTTGCGTTGAAAAAATAATGCCGGTTATATGGAAAAAATACCCTGAAGCAGAATTTTGGATCATTGGTTCAAAGCCGCCGGAATATATCAGGGACTTGGAAAAAGATCCACGAATACATGTCACAGGATTTGTGGAGAAAGTCTCTGACGTACTCTCTGAAATTGATATTGTACTGTGTCCCTGGCAGGGAACATATGGTTTCCGTAGCCGCCTGGTGGAAGTTATGGCCCTTGGAATACCTGTAATTGCATCCACGAGTGCAGTAGACGGCATGGATTTCACAAATGGAAAAGGAATTTTTCTCAAAGATACCGATGATGAAATGGCTGCCGCTGCTATAGCGCTGATTGATAATCCTGCGCACCTTGAAGAGCAAAGCCGGATGGCCCGCGAAGAAGTGCTAAACACATACAGTTATGAAGCAACTTACAAAAGTGCAATGAATAACCTGTATAAGGAATTGGGATTTATTGAATAGATATCAATTGACGTCTATATGAATCGGCAATTTCATAACCACTGTAGTTTTCTTACCATTCTGAATGGCAGGGGTCCATTTAGGCATTAGTTTTACTACTCGGATTGCTTCTGCATCCACATCTTTTGAAATACCTTGTGCTATTTCGAAATCGGATAGATGTCCATCAGCCCAGACTACGCATTTCACAATAACTACACCGTCTTTTTCATCGTACAATTCCTTTTGAGGATATTTCAGATTGCGCCTGACGAAATTGCGCATGGAATCAATTCCACCGGGATAGGAGGCTTCTCTATCCTTTATTTTTGAAACTTTAACAGAATGAGAGGTGCTTTTTTGTTGAGTAGTTGTGGCTTTATTAACCTGGGCGATGCTAATATTACAGAGGAAAACAAGTAGTATAAGCATGCGTATCATCATATCTTGTAATAATCACGATACCATGTTACAAAGCGACTTATTCCGTCCTCTACAGAAGTCTTTGGTTTAAAGTCAATCAATTCAAAAAGAGATGTAACATCGGCGTAAGTTGCAGGAACATCACCAGGCTGCAGAGGTTTGAAGTTAATCACTGCTTTTACTCCTGTTTCTTTTTCGATAGCACCAACAAAATCCATCAGTTTAACCGGAGAGTTGTTCCCGATATTATGAACCCTGTAAGGCGCGATGCTTTTGCTCGGGTCAGGATGTGCACCGGAAAAATTCTTATCACCATCAGGTATAAGCGGTAATAATCTGCGAATACTTTCAACAATATCATCAACGTATGTAAAATCGCGCTGCATATTGCCATTATTGAATACATCAATCGGCTTGCCTTCCAGCAATGCTTTTGTAAAGAGGAATAGAGCCATATCGGGCCTTCCCCAAGGACCGTACACCGTAAAAAAGCGCAATCCCGTTGTTGGTATCTTGTAGAGGTAAGAGTAGGTATGAGCCATGAGCTCATTTGCCTTTTTACTTGCAGCATACAGGGAAACGGGATGATCTACATTATCCTTTACAGAGAACGGCATCTTTTCATTGAGGCCGTATACCGAGGAGCTGGATGCATAAACAAGATGTTTTACGCCATTGTGCCTGCATCCCTCAAGGATATTAATGAATCCGTTAATATTGCTTTCTATGTAGGTGAAAGGATTTTCTATGGAATAGCGAACACCCGCCTGGGCAGCAAGATTTACTACAAAATCAAATTTCTGCTCATTGAATAAGGACAGAATGGAATCCTTGTCTTCAAGGTTCATTTGTACAAAGGAAAGACCGGAATTGCCTTTAGCAAAATTTCCGTATTTAATGTCTTCCTTTTTTATGCCCAGTTCTTTAAGGCGGTTATATTTCAGGTTAACATCGTAGTAATCATTAATGGAGTCAAGTCCAACAACCTCATATCCATGTTGAACAAGGATCTTTGATAAATGAAAACCGATGAATCCGGCAGTACCGGTGATAAGAACTTTATTCATTTTAAAAATATGATCAGGCTGGTTTAAACTACAAGCTCCAATAAATTAAATCTTTGATCTTATTCCTGTATAAACCTTTTATATCAATAACTATTCCGGTTCCTCCTGTCAATTGTTTGAAGCTATCTTCATTCATAGTCAGATACTCTTTATGAGGGACGGTAATAATCACTGCGTCATATACACCGGATGTCTTTGGAGTGATATGGATTCCATATTCATGATGAAACTCTTCATCGGAAGCGTAAGGATCCACGACCTCTACATTCAGGGAAAACGAAAGTAATTCCTTTATTACATCTGCCACTTTTGAATTGCGGATATCAGCAACATTTTCCTTGAAAGTAGCACCGAGTACAAGTACGCGACATTCCTTGATAGGTTTGTTTTTGTCTATTAATTTCTTGACGGTTTCCTTGGCAACATAAGCACCCATGCTGTCATTCGTCTGCCTTCCTGCAAGGATTACTTTTGAATGATATCCTATTGCAGATGCCTTATGGGTAAGATAATATGGATCCACGCCTATACAGTGGCCGCCCACTAAACCCGGAGAAAACTTCAGAAAATTCCATTTGGTACCGGCAGCTTCAAGTACATCATAAGTATTGATGTCCATCTTGTTGAAAATGATGGACAGCTCATTCATCAATGCTATATTAAGGTCACGTTGGGTATTCTCTATGATCTTAGCAGATTCAGCTACCTTTATAGTCGAAGCTTTATGAATACCAGCTGTAACGATACTACCGTATACATTTGCGATATCATCGAGGGATTTATCGCAACATCCTGAAACCACTTTTAATATCTTGGTAATAGTATGTTCCTTGTCTCCGGGATTGATTCGCTCCGGGGAGTAGCCGACACTGAAATCGGTATGAAACTTCAAGCCGGATTCCCTTTCAAGAATTGGATCACAATCTTCCTCTGTACATCCCGGATACACGGTGGATTCATAT
>CAILMK010000164.1 GCA_903835275.1 uncultured bacterium
CCTAAGAAGAAAGCTGCTCCAAAAGCGAAAAAAGCAACAGCAATGGCTGCTAAGAAGCCAGGTGCTGCACGTGCAAAAGCTGCAAAGAAATAAGCACGTAAAGAAAAGAGAAGATTTGATCTTCTATAAGAAGCTCCTCCGAAACGAGGGGCTTTCTTTTTGTACTAAAGTGGGACAGGGGACAAATGGGACATGGGCTAAAAGAATGAATGCTGATTGCGGATATTATCTATTCTGCACGCCGATCAATAGAAGATTGAAGTTAGGCTGCCTGCTATCCGATTGATGCCTCCTTGGCTTCTTAAGGAATGTGCAGGTAAACGTTTTAATTAGGGTGAATCAAACTCTTTAGGTCTCTTTGTCCCATGTCCCTTGACTCTTATCCCTTTGATCAGAAATCGATCTTATAATAGATCAGAGGCAGGAATCCGAGCTGGTAAAGATACTCGATCTGGTACTTTCCCTGGGTTGAAAAAGCGTAATCGTAGGACAATAAATTCTGGTGATTGGTTACGTTTACAAGGTCTATGGAAATCTCGTGTGTTAGTTTTTTTGTATTAATTTTATACGCTATTTTAATATCCAGGCGGAAATAATCATTGAATTGAAGGCTATTTCTTTTGCTATCCACAGCTACAATTTCCTTCGCTTTTTGGGTTGCTGCCGTATCCACCGGGGAATATAAACGTCCTCCTGCCCAACTCAGTTTCCCGGAAAAAGTCAGTGAATTTTTTCCTATCTTGAACTCACGGCCACCAAGTATATTGGTGATGAATTTACCATTGAAATCTGTACTCCTCCATACCTGGTCGCTGCCCTGGTATTGTGAGCGGAACAAAGTAGCAGTGGCAAGAAGAAAGTAATGATGTGAGAAGAATTTCTCCACAGTAAATTCAAGTCCGTAATTTCTACCGATGCCTTTATTCGTAAGCGTATCGTAAGAAGATAATTCATTGGTGGCACCTTCATTCAATCCTGAAAAAGAGGACCTGTATCTTGTGATCGGGACATTATATAAGTATTGGAAATAGCTTTCAACTTTAATCCTGAAATCACTATTGATACTATAGTCATAGGATGCCACTGAATGAATGCTCCGTACAAAATCAAGCTTGTCATTATAGGAAGGAGTGGTTCCATACGTTGGTTGATGGATATAATAAACATTGATCGCATCAGTCTCACTATGCATTCCTGCTCCAAATGATAAAGTATGCTTCGGTGCAAAATGCCAGCGTATGGAAGCGCGCGGTTCTACCGATTTGCTATTGCTGAACGTATAATATTGTCCGTGCAGTCCGCCGGTTAATTCCAGTGTTTCCGTCCACTTAAATTTATACTGTATATACGGTTGTAATAAATATGCAGAGGTTGTTACGTTGGCGCGGTTCATCCATTTCAAACTGTCTTCATTTATCTTGTTATCCAGTATGGACGTATATATACGTGTGGCATAAATACCACCCGTTAAAATATTCCTGCTATTGATTTTTTTATTCAGGAACCAGGATGCAATGCTTCTTTCATCCACATATCTTGTACGCAGCCTTCTGTATATATTATTAATGCTGAAGTCGATGTTTCTTATTATGCGGTCATTTGTGAATGCCCCGGAATAATACGTTTGCGCAATGGTAAACTTCATGTAGGCGGAATTATTTATAATATGTCCCCATGATCCACCGACGAATCCGTTGCTGATCGTATCATAAATATCGAGGTCACTCGAGCCGTAAATTTCCTTAGTAGGTTTGGTATATTGACTCATAACAATGGCAACCCTGCTTAATCCGGCGACGCCGAATACCGAGAAATTATCATTTTTTCCTGCCTGGAAATTCAATTTGAAATTTATATCCTGGTAAACAGGAACAGAAGAAGTGCCGAGATCCAAACCTATATCATGTGCAACAGAAAGGGTGGAATATCGGTAAGCAACGAGATACGATGAATTATTATTTTTAGAAAGTGGCCCTTCAGATGCTGCCTCCAATCCGAGGACTCCTGCCTGAATGGTGTTCTCAAATGTCTCTGTATTCCCATTCCTGAAATGAATATCAAATACTCCGGCTATTGCATTTCCATATTCTGCAGGGAATGCTCCGGTCATAAAATCTGATGCGCCGATTACTTTATTATTTAGCATACTCACTTCGCTACCGGTCGTTCCCGGCAGGGCAAAATGATTTGCATTGGGCATATCAATTCCTTCTATCCTGAATAATAATCCCTGCGGGGAATTTCCACGGATCACTATATCGTTTCTTGAATCATCATTACCATTTACTCCCGCAAAGTTGGATGCCATACGTGCCGGATCCTGTCTGCTGCCAGGATATCTTTCCGTTTCCTCCGCATCAAATGCCCGTGCACTTACCAATGCCATTTCATTCCGGAGTTCTCCTTTTTGTTTTCCGTGAACCACAGCTTCCTTCAGTTGGATGGCATTTTCCTCCATGTCTATACTCAGCACAGATTCCCTTCCTGAATTCAAGGTGATGTTTGGAATCCATAGTTCTTTGTAGCCAATATATCTCAGGTGTAAAGTATATGTTCCAATTTTTACATGATCGAACCTGAACCGTCCATCATCATCAGTGATTGTATGATCAATCAGAATAGTATCCTGCATAAGTGCGATTGCCACTCCGGTCAATCCGCTTTTGGATTCCCTGTCATTCACTTTGCCGCGAATGGTTTGCGTATAATCCTGCGCTTTCAACAGAGATGAAACCATTAAAAGTATGATTATGGAAATGCTTTTTTTTAGGATATTATTTCTCATCTGGGTTATTTTATAATTACAAAACTTCCGGAAAAAATGGCATTGTTGGTTTTCAAGGTACAATTATATACTCCATTTGGAATCCCGTAAACGTCAATATCGAATTTGTATATACCGGTGCTGCCATGAAAAGTTTTAATGATTCGGCCATTCATATCGTTTATCGAAATTAAAACATTTTCCGATGGGGAAGGATTTTCAACCTCGATGCTTCCGGAAGTAGGATTGGGGTAAATGGTTAGTTTACCCCCGCTGACTTGTTTATTTATAG
>CAILMK010000165.1 GCA_903835275.1 uncultured bacterium
AAATGAAAAAATTTAATTTATTATTTGCTTTGATCCTGGTCGGTTTATTTTCGTGTAGCAGTCACACAGAAAATACAACAACAAGCAATACCGACTCAACATCTGTTAATAAAGAAAATCATATAGCAGTTGTAGCGCCGGACACAAACAGGATCCGTTATCACCAACAAATGACCATGGAAATGGATAGCATGAAGCTCTCCTATCAGCACAATGATTCAATGGCGATGCGCAGCAAAGCACATGCAGACTGGGATAAAACAAAAACCTGGTTTAATACCCGGATGGATAGCATGAATGCAAGTATGCAAAATGCGGAATCAAATACATCAACTGACTGGCAAAAATTCAAAATGGACATGAATAAAGCCCGCTGGCAATTCAAACAAGACTGGAACAAGGCTATGGAACACATGAAATTCAAGCCGAAAAATTCTTAGGAACCTATTTATAATTGGAAACTATGAAAGCAAATTTATTCCTTTTGATTATTGGGTTGCTTGTTTTAAGCAACGAAAATGCAAATGCTTGTCTACAGGCGGTGGATTCGGTAGGTCTTCAAAATGCCCACCGGAGAGATAGTATTAATAATATTAATATTCATGGCACTGTTCCCGCAAAAACAAATATTTCCAATATCAATTCCAAAAGCCAGTACCAGCCAAAATCAGTCAAAAAAGATAGCACCAACAGACGCAAATAGCTTGGATTTTTGAATCATTAATAAGAAAAAGGGGCAGATAATTTTTATTATCTGCCCCTTTTTGATTCTTACAGGAAACCGGGCAAAAGAATGGAGCGTATTATCCCTTAATTATCAATATCTCATTTATCTAATAACTAAAAAAGCCCCTTTCGGGGCATTTTTTAAAAGTGGAGCGGAGTGGTACAAAGTCGAACTTTTTAGAGCAAGATATATTGATTGTCAAATAGTTGTTGTTATTTAATTTGAACTAATTTATTCCTCAATACTTAACTACTTTTCCATTCCAAACTCTTTCCTTATTATAACACTTTAAAAGATATAATCCAGCTGGCAGCAGAGATATATCAATACTGGTTTGTTCCATAAAAGATCCCGAAAATAGCGCTCTGCCGCTTAGATTAGTCAGAGTGACGCTATAAGGGTGAATATCGTTCTCTTTAAGCTGTATATATATATTGGAGTTAGTAGGATTAGGAAATAATACAAAAACAGTTTCTTCCCCCTGATTTTCTATTCCTGTATAAATAAAATTATATACCGCCGACATTGGCGCTGGGCAGGCACTATCATACACCAATACCTGATAATTGCCGGATTTAGTGGCCACATATTCGCATTTGCCATTTGATACCAATAATGAATCCAGATACCACTGACAGGAATCTCCTTTATAGGATGCAACAAGAGTATCTTTGCCTTTGAGAAGGACACTTGGGGTAGATAGCGTTCTGCCTGTGACGCTTATTGTGATACTATCCTCGCTGAGTATAGTGCCTGTATAGCCATAGCGATTATTGATGAAGCGTAGTTTTATTTTATAATTTCCAGCTTTCATAAAAGCAGGAGTATAAACCGTATCGCCACAGCTTAAATATCCCTTGCCATCTCCAAAATCCCAGAAAAGGGAAACGCTATCGGATGCAGGAATTGGATTACCTGTTGTAAGTTTTGCCGAGTATGGAAGGCAGCCGGAGTTTTGGAGGATTTTTATTTGGTAGGCTGCATGAAGTCTTACCACCCATGATAGATGATAATTGTCCGGACTCGTTACATCGCCATCAGTAGAACTTGTAATGCCACTAAAAACGAATCCGCCGTCTGGAGAACTTACCATCCCTCCTGCATAATCCTTGCCACTACTACCCCCATAAGCACGTTCCCACTCAATTATTGTATCCTTGATTACTTTCACAACCCACATATCCTGACTATGGTGATAATTTGTCACCTCATCATCATGAGAACTCGCTTGTGCTAAAAAACTATACCCACCTCGAGTTGGTAAAAGGCATACTGGATTTGTCTCATCATACGAACCGCCAAAACATTTACTCCACTGTATAATGGTATCCTTTTTTATTTTAAATATCCAAATATCATAACCTCCATGATTGCCATGTACATCACCATCATTGGCAGAGGTATGTGCGGAAACAATATAGCCTGTATCAGGCGTTGAGATAATATCAAAACCAATATTATCTCCATATCCTCCATAGTTTTTTTGCCAGATTAGGTTACCGCTACCATTAACCTTGAAAAGCCATACATACTCTCCCTGAGTTGTGAAAGAACTCCTAACATCGCCATCATGACTGTCAGTATATCCCACAGTAATAAAACCGTGGTCAGGAGTGTCTACAATTGAAAAGGCCATCTCAAAGATGGTTCCACCAAATGAGTGCATCCATTGCAAAGCACCATTCTTTTTTATTTTCAATACAAAAGCATTCCCATATGATGTATCAGGATATTTAACTTTTACATCACCATCTTCAGAGTAGGTTTCGCCTACGATGGCATATCCACCGTCAGAAGTAAGGATGGCACCCCAGGGATATTCGTAATTTGTCCCTCCGTAAGTCTTTTGCCATTCTATACTGCCGTTTTTTCTAAGCTTTACCACCCATATATCGGAACCACCATGATTGGAAGTTACATCTCCATCGTTAGACTTGGTATAACCTGTAACCAGACAACCACTATCCGTAGTAGCGAGAACACTCCCTTGATAATCATTATTAGATCCTCCAAGTGCTTTTTTCCAAACTACACTACTATCCTGCCTGATCTTTAATACCCATATATCAGCCGCTCCATGAGTTTTATCCGGGCCATCTCCAAATCCCGGATCATTTACCGAACCTAGAATTATATAGCAGCTATCAGCAGTAGGGGCCAATTTCAAATAAGGATCATTAGTGATTACTGCTCCATACGTTTTTTGCCACTGTATCTGTGAAGTTTGGGCATGAAGTATGAAAGACATTAATACGCTAATTACTGTTAGTGTTTTTTTTATCATATAGCAAAAATACTATTCTCTTTTAATACTTCACAACTTCCCTAGTCGAAACCCTTTGGTTATCTTAATAATACAGTAAATAAACTCCTGAGTGGATATACCGGGTAAACTGACCACCTAAAACCGGAGCAAATTGACCAGTGATTTTGCTGGCGAGATTTACGTTCATTTTAGCTGTTTAGGGTTGTTTAAAAAAGTTCATATCATTACAAAGTTAGTATTCA
>CAILMK010000166.1 GCA_903835275.1 uncultured bacterium
ATACATACAGCGATAGCTTTGTATTAGGTGTTTCCACACAAGCTGTAGCTGTTGATTATAGGGATATAATAATTAACGGCATAGAATCCGCTCAAATTTCCACTATAGATTTTTCAGTATATCCAAATCCTGCTAATAGTATCCTGAATGTTTCTCTTCCTGCAGGAGAAAAATATAAAGTAACTGTATTGGATATGACAGGCAAGGAAATGATGAGTACAAATACAACTGATATAAATACAAGCATGAATATTTCCGGACTGCCAAACGGAGTGTATCTGATGCGCGTGCAGAATAATAATAACACAGGAGTACAAAGGTTTATAAAGCAGTAGTTCGTGCGAGGGTTTTATACCCCTCGTCATAAGTGAGTTCAACATGGCAGCAAGCAATAAAATATTCAAACAAGGCTTCCCCTCTTTTTTTAAGAGGGGAAGCCTTGTTTTTGTTGCTATGTTATTTTCTTGTTTATGCTCTGCAAATAATCTCATCCTGGATACTTTGAAGGTCATTGACAGCAAACATTTGCAATGCACTATTTCATGGGAAAATAGCTGGAAACTGGAAGGAGTTGCTGCACCTTTTAATCATGATGCTGTCTGGGTATTTATCAAGTATAAACAAGCTAACGGAATCTGGCAACATTTGAATCTGAATGGCGATTCCTTATTTTGTGATTCTACTATCATTGAAACTGAAACAACAACAGATTCAAAAGGATTTTTCGTAAAAAGAAAAACAAGCGGAAGCGGAAATATTTCAGCACAGAAAATAATTATTTCCCTGGATACTACATTCCCACAGGGAGATTATGAATTCAAAATATTCGGAGTGGAAATGGCAAGGGTAAATACCGGATCTTTTTATATTGGTGATGGATGGGCACAGAAAAGTTTCAGCCGGGGAGATACTCTGAAACCATTTCAGATAAATTCTGAATCAGCAATAAAAATTGGAACTGATTCATTCACATTGCGTGATACAGGAGAATATGATCCCAAGGGTAGTATTCCGCTTCAATATCCAAAAGGTTATTTTGGATTTTACTGCATGAAGTATGAGATCACCCAGGAACAATACGTTGATTTTCTGAATTGCCTGACCTATACTCAACAAAAAAACAGAACCATTACTTCCCCGGATGCTGCCGAAGGAAACGGTGCTTTTGTAACAGGACTTTCCAACAGGAACGGAGTTTCCATTGAACGTTCAGGAACTGATCCTGATGTACCTGCTACGTACGGTTGTAATTTCAACAAGGATAATGTTTTCAATGATCCTCTGGATGCGAATAATCGTGCCTGCAATTTTTTGGAATGGAATGATATAGCTGCATATCTTGACTGGGCAGCATTGCGCCCCATGAGCGAACTTGAATTTGAAAAAATATGCCGGGGACCTGAAACACCCATACGTGGCGATTTTGCCTGGGGAACCGCTGCTTCTGTGGATGCTAATACCCTTGTTTTTGATGGATCGGATTCTGAAGCGGTGAGTGATAAAATTCCCGCAGGTTCGGGTATTGCAAGCTATGGATATCTGGGTCCGCAAGGTCCGCTGAGAGCAGGATTTGCAGCTAATAAAAACACAGACAGATTGACGAGTGGCTCATCTTATTTTGGCATTATGGAAATTAGCGGCAACCTCTGGGAGATGTGTGTAAATGTAAATACAAAAGGTTTGCTTTTTGATGGATTGACTGGCGATGGTATTTTAGATAATAATGGAAATGCAAATACACTCAATTGGCCATCAACCGATGCGGATGGCGCCGGATTTCGTGGTGGTGCCTGGCTGAGTGGAGTACTTGCCGAGTTTCGTGATCCTGCCATCTCCGCGCGTTTTTATGCTGAACTAAAACCGGATTCCAGAAGGAATACTGCCGGAGGGAGGGGAGTGAGATGAGAAATTGCGGATTGCGGATTGCGGATTGCGGATTTGGAAAAATAACAGTTTTGTTGTTCATATTTTCACTCTTATCCTTAACAAATTCCCTAAAAGCCCAAACGGCTTATCATGGTAGTAAGGGCGATGGGTACGCAATGTCTGCCACTTCTGTACATATAAATGAAAATGGGAATCCTGATTCTGTAAAATGCGCAGATCATATTTATCCTTCTCCTCTCATTTCAGGAGATAAATTATGGATCAGTTTTCAACAGGTGCCCACAAATCCTGTTACGATTCAGATCATTGATGTAATTGGAAGAATTTGCCTGGAAGAAAATACTTTACCCGCTTCAAATATCTTAAGTATCAATATTCCAAAACTGGCACAGGGAATGTATTTGGTGAGGGTAATCAATGGAAGCACAGTACATATCAAAAAAGTTTTAATTGTCAGTAAATGAAAGTGACAATAAAAAATATCGCTGTTTTATTATTGCTGGTTTTCCTTGCGCAAGACTCCTATGCACAAATGGAAAAGGATACGCTTTCCCTGAAGGAAGTAAGTGTTATTAAGCCCGGGAAGAATAAAACTAATATTCAAAAAATTAACACGTATGATTCCATTACTCTGGCACAATACAAAACATCCAATCTCGCGGATCTTTTAAGCACAAATAATTCTGTTTTTATAAAATCGTACGGTCCGGGTTTGGGTACTATATCTCTGAGGGGCACAGGTTCCAGCCAGACCAAGATTTTCTGGAACGATATTCCGGTCGGTTCATCTGCCGGGGGAGTGTTTGATTTTACTTTGGTTTCCAATTCCA
>CAILMK010000167.1 GCA_903835275.1 uncultured bacterium
ATCTCGAACAATGTTCTTTATTTGCCAGTCTTCCCCGAGTTTCAACAACTCGCTAAAAAATTTCGTGTTTTCCAAGTTTCGTTATATATTTGATGCAAATCTATGAGTTCCCACTAAAATTCTCGTAGAACCAATTAAGTTACATTTGTTTTGCTAAAATATTAAAACTAAATCATGTTCAAAAAACTTTTCCTTCCAATTATGTTTGCCGTGCTAATAGTTAGCCATGCAAATGCCGCCGGACTTTCCGGTACCTACACCATTGATCCTGCAGGTGCAGGAGCAAAAAACTACACATCATTCCGTTATGCTGTCAATGCGCTTGCCCATCATGGAGTAAGTGGTGCAGTAGTATTCAAGGTAGCTGATGGGACTTATAATGAAACCATTAGTATCGGTAAGATCAATGGAACGTCTGCTAAAAATACGGTTACTTTTGAATCGGCTTCGCTCGATAGTACAAAGGTGATTTTGGATTCAACAGCATACACCACAATCAATCTTGACGGTCCTTCTTATCTTACTATTCGTGAGATGACGATTTCCAGTACCGATGGTTTCGATGTTATGCAATTTAATAATGCAGCACATGTAACCATTGAAAATAATATTATTCGTTTCATTAGCTCCAATCCAAAAAACCTCAACGGCGGAGCAGATGTAGATGGGGACGGGGATGCCGATAATTATGATATTATTCGAAATAATCATATCATAGGTAACTCAATCGGCATTGAACATGACCCTGTTTATAAAGAGAAGGGAACTGAGATCTACAATAATATTTTTGACAGCATTTATCAGATCGCTATCAACATGAATAACCAATCCGGAATGAGGATATTTAATAACAGGATAAATTTATTAATTGACAGCTTTTATCCTACCGGCATTTCCATTCATAATTCTTATAGCAATGCCGGGGATAGTTCTTATGTCTATAATAATTTCATTAGCGTTATTGGCACCTGTATTATTCTTCAGGATGATGAAGCCCTTAATATTTACAACAACAGTCTTGTTGCATTTCAGCTTAATTCAGAGGGTTTGTTTTTATATAATACCAGTAGTTCTTTTAAAGGCGTTGTAAATTTTGTCAACAATTCTGTAGCTTGTTTTGGAAAAGGAGAAACGGTATATGCATATTATGCAGGCTCAATGAGTTCGGATTACAATGATCTTTATACCAATGGTAGTGTACTGGGTAACTGGGGTACAACCGCATGTACTAAAATGGCTCAATGGAGAAAAGCTTCCAAACAGGATGCGCATAGTACATCCGGAAATCCACAATATGCAAATTATAAAACAGGGAACCTCCACGCTACTTCCTCTTCGGCAGTTCTGGATAGGGCAGGTACACCTTTAAGTTTTATAACGGATGATATAGACGGACAGCCTCGTGATGCGACACATCCCTATATCGGCGCTGATGAAGTAAATCATGATTCCAATGATGTGGGAATTGCCGCTGTAATTATTCCTTCCGGAAATAACTGTGGTAATGCTTCAACAGGCATACAGGTAAAATTACATAATTACGGCACACATGACCAGTATAATAATTTTAATATCCATGTGGATGTTGGAATCGGTGCAACTGTTTCATTGAGCCAGGCATTTACTGATACACTACATTCAGGTCAGGATAGCATAGTTACCATAAATTTTTCTCCTGCGTTGAATACTACCGCCGGAGGAGTATTTGTATTCAGGGCATATACAGATCTCAGCAGCGATTATGACCGTACCAATGATACGTCACAAGCGGGGGATAGTTTTTATACCATGCCAACCGCTAAATTCAGTTTTGTTTCAACCTGTCTTGCAGATTCGTTCTCATTTACAGATCTGAGTACTTCTGCTTCATCCTGGAACTGGTCATTCGGAGACGGCACAAATTCTTCCGCTGAAAATCCAAAACATTTATATTCTTCAACCGGATTTTATACTGCACAATTAGCGGTGACTTCAGTGAATGGATGTACAGATTCCACATTTACATCTTTAAGAGTGGATAGTTGCTATAATGTACTTTCAGGACAGATTACTACCTCCACATCCGCAGCGTTGAAAAATAGTTTGGTGTATGCGGTTGCCTATGATACCACTGATACAGTATTAACAATGATAGCCCATACTACTACTGATTCCGGTGGTAACTATAGCTTCAGTTTGAATCCGGGTGATAGTGTGGTTTATCTGGTTGCCTATCCTGATTCAGCCTCTTATCCGCATGAGGTAGTAACCTGGAGAGATACTGCTCTTGTATTCCAGGATGCAAAGCCTGTAAGAATGAGTGCCCCATCCACTACTACAGTTAATTTTAATACACTTTCAGGTATTAATAATAGTGGGACCGGCTTCATTGGTGGCAAGGTTGTGATTTGCCTTCTTTGCAAACAGGGAGGTGCAGGATCTCCTGCCGCGGGAATCAAACTTGTATTGGTGGATGCCAATGGCAAATGCTATGGAATTACGTACACTGATTTTGATGGTAATTTTTCTTTCGGTAAGCTCGCACTTCAGGATTATTACGTCTGGGTAGATAAACCTATGGTTGAAAATGCGAAAGCTCCAATGATTAAATTGAAGACAGGGCAGGAAAAACAGGAAAACCTGAAATTTACATTGTATCCTACTTACCTTTCTGAGGATATGACAACGGCAATTGGAACAGCTTCACAAATAAGTGATATGCTACAGGTGTATCCAAATCCTTTTCAGTCAACAACAAATATTTCCTATACATTGA
>CAILMK010000168.1 GCA_903835275.1 uncultured bacterium
AAAACCCGATCAAGGGTAAAAGGACGAGTGCTACAATCATTCTATTTATAGATCAGTGAAATCCGTCAGGATTACCACTTCAATTTATTCAATTCGTTTATATCTATGGAACGTATATTCCTGTATATCATCACCAAAATGGCAAGTCCGACGGCGATTTCCGCGGCGGCTACCACCATTACAAAGAACACAAATACCTGTCCTGCAGGATTGCCGCTATACGCACTAAAGGCAGTAAACAACAGGTTCACAGCATTCAGCATCAATTCTATGGACATGAAGATCACGATCACATTCCTGCGCAGCAATACACCCATCACCCCGATGCAGAAAAGCACCGCGGAAAGATAAATGTACCAACCAAGTGGTATTGTGTGGATTATATCGTGCATATTATTTAGCTAACATCCTTTTTACCAAGCATTACCGCACCTACCATGGCAGATAGGAACAGTACTGATGATAATTCGAAAGGTATCATAAATTTCGTAAACAACTCTCTTCCAAGGTTTTTAACCAAACCAATGTTATTATCAACCACTCCGGTTACAGGAGCAATATCCGCTTCCTTCAGGCTGCCTACCAATACCAGCATCAGCAATCCGGCGGAAACAACCGCGGCAAGCTTGACTATATTTGGCTTATGAGGTTCTGTTTCAGCATTGAGGTTCAGCAACATGATCACAAACAGGAACAATACCATGATGGCCCCGGCATATACGATCAGGTTTACTATAAATAGAAATTGCGCGTTCAAAAGCAGGAAATGCCCTGAAATTGCAAAAAAGCAAACGATCAGGTAAAGCACACTATGAACAGGGTTACGGGAAAAGATTACCATCAACCCGGCAAAGATTGCCAGAGTGGACAAGCCATAAAATGCTAATAATGATAACTGACCCATTGTAAATTTCGGGGCAAAAATAGCAAAAATTTAAGAATACGCGGCACAAGTATAAAACGATACACAATTTATAAAATCCAAATCAAGACTATTCGCTGAAAACAACCCTAATTTTGTCTTGTGAATAAAAAGATTGTACTTGCCGGAGGCTCGGGTTTTATTGGTTCTTATTTCAGGGAACAATTCAGGAAGCTGGGATATGAAGTCATTCTTATCTCAAGAAAAGCAAATGCTGCGGATACCATTGCATGGGCAGATAAAGTAAAAATCACTGAAGCGCTGGAAGGTTCTGAGATGCTCATTAACCTAGCGGGAAAATCCGTGGATTGCCGCTATAATGAAAAGAACAAAGCTGAGATCATGTCATCCAGGGTGGAATCTACAAAAGCCCTTGGTGAAGCTCTTTTGCAATGCAAGAATCCACCACCGCTTTGGCTGAATTCCAGTACAGCAACGATGTATCGCTATTCTCAGGACAAAGCTATGACTGAAACCAATGGAGAAGTGGGCACCGGATTTTCCATAGATGTTGCTAAGGCATGGGAAGAGGCTTTTTATTCATTTAAATTACCAAATACAAGACAAGTAGCATTGAGGATTTCCATTGTTCTCGGCGATGGCGGCGTAATGAAGCCTTATGTCAATCTTGTCCGTTTCGGGCTTGGCGGAACACAGGGTAGCGGCAAACAAATGTTCAGTTGGATACATATTGATGACTTCTATAATATCATATTATTTATTCAGAAGAATACATCCATAAAAGGTGCCGTTAATTGTGCTTCTCCGAATCCTGTTACCAATAAAACATTAATGCAAACTTTCCGGAAAGTAATGCATGTGAAAATCGGGTTGCCTGCTTATAAATGGATGATTGAAATAGGGACATTCTTCCTGCGCACAGAATCAGAGCTGATATTGAAAAGCCG
>CAILMK010000169.1 GCA_903835275.1 uncultured bacterium
GGAAAAATTATTTGGAAAATTTCTTGCGACACACTTGGCAACTTTGTGAAAAATGTTATTGTTACCAGGGATTCAGGATTTTTACTATCGACAACTAATTATGGAAATGCTGAAAATGGGGCTTGTCTATTAAAGTTAGACAAATATGGTAAAAAGGTTTGGGAGACCACTATATGGAACAATAATAATACAACTTCAAGTCCATCCATAAATAGCTTATACGAAACTGCTGATAGCAGCTTTCTTTGTAAATCAAATGCATATGTGGGAGGCGGACATCATGACGAGATCTTTTTTAAATTTGACAAACACGGAAACATTCAGCGGGAAAAATTAAATTACTTCACATACCTGAACACTATTTCCTATTCTGAAAGCAATGACACTTTGCAACTATTAGAATTTAGCCGGGATTACTACGCCGATTCTACCTATATTTTTCTTGAAAAAATGACTTTTAAAGGCGACCATGTTACCTCTCATCAATTGAATGTACCCGGGCAGGGAATGCAACTTTATAATACTGGATTCATGCCATATAAAAATCACTGGCTTGCTTTGCTAAATGTAGATTCCCCTGAATATACAAATCATATTTTTTCACGCTTACTTTTCATTGATTCTTCTGCAAATATCCTATGGAAAAGGGATTATGGGCGGGGAGATACCTGTGTACTTGAAAACCTTGTATCTACAAAAGATGGAGGCTTTGCGATGCTTGGGTACAGAAATGATTCAAATAACCTCCAGGATTTTTATCTTGTAAGGACATATGATTCGACAGTCTATACATCTGCGGAAATGTATTTAAATGCTTTATCCGGAATTAAAATCTACCCCAATCCAACAACAGGATCTTTCATCATTCAAATTCCCGAAAATCTGAATGATTTTGAAACAAGTATTTACAACGCTATAGGACAAATGGTTTATTCTGTCCACTCAGAAAAAGAAAATAAATTATTAATTGAACTCAATGCTAAACCAAAGGGAATTTATTTTGTGCGCATTGCTTCAAAAGACAAGTTGTATTCTTCAATAATTGTGAAGGAATAATTCCTTAGTGCATTTCGTAGGTATATGAAGTTATAATTCCCCCTAAAATTGAAGACTGCCATGGCAAACCATCTGAATTATAATTATAACTAATTATAATATACCATGGGTCTTGTTTACCATCGTCATAATCGGAACGGATGAGATTATTCATTCCATATTCTGTGTACTGCTCGCTGAAAATTTTCAATATAACCGGGCTTTCGGAAAACACTCCATTGTGTATGTCATAAGAGTTAGTTATGCTCGTTCTACCATCATAAGAATACTTAACGTTTCCATTTTGATCAGTGTTAAGATTGATACCTCCATAACGATATGCTGTGCTTGCTCCTTGAAATCTGTTTAAAGAATCATAATATAAGTAAAGCGTGGAACCAAGATTACTGGCCACTGAATCATAATATACCTCAGTAGAAGGATTTGAAGTAGTGTCATTACTATAAGTCCAGGCCTTGCCTTTGCCCGCACATTTGCAACTCACAACTTGCATAAATTTATTGTAGTCAAATACCCAATGCAATTTGCCCGTCTTAGGGAAAACCTCATCAATACTCTGCAAATACCCATTCTTATCATAGGTACAAGTAAAAGAATATCCATCGCTTTGGACAAGGCTTTTCAGCATATTCCCGTGCAATGCTTTCACAGAAGTAACGGCGGATTGATTTCCAGAGATTGGTTGAGAGATAGATGGATCTTTTTTGCAAGATGCAAATACAAGCAATGAAAGAGTTAAAAATAAAAATGATTTTTTCATTTCCAAGATAGTTTTGAACAAATATACGACATCAAACGTCTAATCACTTCATTTATTTCAAGCAAGTAAAAAAATCAAACTTGCAACTCAAAAAACAGGGACCCCTCCGCACTGAAACCAATACGCGCTTCTATACGATTAGAAAAACAATTCCTGATGGATTTGCCTTGTCCAATCAGCTTCCATATTTTCTTTTTGTCTTGATACAAAA
>CAILMK010000170.1 GCA_903835275.1 uncultured bacterium
GAAGGTTTTAAATCCTCTATTGATCGCGAAGGTTTACAAAAGGGCAGATACTCAAATGCTAGTTCGTTCGCCGCGGCGAATACTTAACCGAACTAAAGAGTCAGGGATATCCTATCCCTACTTATAATACTGCTGATAATTTTCCCTCTTATCATACTTCAGGTCCTTCATACTCGGAGCCTTGATATTGATGGTGAAATAGTAGGATTTGTATATACCCAATGGCACCCACTGGAATTTCATTACCCAGCAGTGCAGGTCACGCGTGATATTGATGCTGGAACTGGTGAATCCAACATTCCTGATATCGTAGTTCAGCTTGTATTCTATTTTCCAGTTAGGCGTCAGTTGCAATCCTCCATTCGCCTGCATGGTTTGGGTAACAGCCTTGGGTATACCCGGAATATACGGATTTGAAAAGCTGTAACTATATCCCAGGTTCAGGTTCCACGGAACTGTAAAATCCACATAAGTACCCGGATAATAATAACCCACGCGTGGATCTTCATTTCTTGCCTCCACGGCACGTTTCTGTGCCTTTGGATTGAGGTTATATCCACCAGCCAGGGTAAACCCTGTCAGACGTCCAAGGCTGGAATGAGCCAGGTCGGAGGGGTCGAACATAAAGGAATTGTATCTACCTCCGTTCTGATCCACTTTGTAAGGGTCTAAGGAAGCACTGCCGTTTAATGTCAGTTTATCAAGTATGGTGGTATTTGCCGCCAGATTGAATACGGCCAATTTCATGCTATCCGCAATGAAATTATAGCTGCTTGAAATTCTGAACTGGTCAAATATTTTTATTTTTTTGAACCCGGTGGCAGTATCCTTCGCACTTCGTACTTTCATTTCAAGGAAATTATCGAGGCTGAAGTTTAGTCCTTCAAAATGTCCTTTGTCAGGAGTTCCAACCACACTTCTTGCAAAGGTATTGTACTCTTTTTTGCCTGTTGTATCTGTATAGGTTTTGTAATAGCCATACCTGCTATCCGATCCGAAATCCGGAGTGTACTGAAAGGAAACAGTTGGCGTCATTACATGTCGTATTGCTTCAATACCTGCTGCATGGATCTTGAACGTTCCATACAATTGCGTGCTGAGTGATGCTGAAAAATTATAGGTATTGGCATAAAACAATCCATTCCTTGTAGAGGTATCAAGGTGCTTATTTGCGAAATTATAATCAAGGTTATCCTGTTTGAAATTGCCGTATCCAAAATAAGAAATGCCCGGTGTAAGGGTGAAATATTTTATCTTTATTGGCGCATTCAGGTTTGCCGTCTGAGTAAAACCGCTAACAGATAATTTCTTGATGGCATCTGCAATATTGCTTTTGAAAAAAGTGGTATCTGTGGTATTTATATTATTCAAAAACTTGGTATTGTAATCCATCCCCAGGTTATCCCACCAGTGTGTCTTTGCCACTGCTGCATGGCTTTTTAATAACATGAAATGCGAAATGCTGTAATTGACCTGTGGTAGCTGCATAGTCAGGTTATGCGTACTTGAATTCTCACTGTGCGTTAATGATCCGCTCAAAACAGAAGTAGTTCCAAATATTTTAAAGGACTTGCTTAAAACAATGTTTGAGGACATGTTATTATTCAAACGCTGTGTAAGGTCCATTGAATTATTCTGGAGGTATTTTGCACTTCCGAAATTTACATTGGCGGAGAAATTAAATCCCGGAGAAGCCTTGGGATCCTGTGTGTGCATCCACATAACGTTAAATTGCTGGGTAATTTGTTGCGGTGCATCCTCCAGCCCTACGATCAGGTGGGAAAGCCCGAAATTCACGCTTCCCCTGGAATTATAGCGGGAAGCATAGTTGCCGATAATGTTTCCACCCCATCCGCCATTGGCATAAATATCGCCTGTCATTTTCAGGTCATAATAATCGCTCAGTCCGAAATAATATCCAAGTCCCTTGAGGAAAAAACCTCCACGGGTCTGGTCTTCCCCATATGTCGGGAATATTAACCCGGAAGACCTTCTGCTCTGGGCAGGAAAAAATCCGAAGGGCAGAATCAGCGGAATAGGCACATCCATGATATACATTATGGATGTACTCGTAATGATCTTATCCTTGGGAATGATTTTTATTTTACTTGCCTTGATGTAAAAATGCGGATCGTTCAAACTACAGGTGGTGTACTTGGCATCCCTGGCGTAGATGATATTATTTGAATCGGTCTTTACATATTTGCCCTCGGGTACGTGGATGTATCCATCCCCTTCAGTAGTGATCAGTTCAAAAACCTTCCCTTTTTTTGTCTTGAAATTATAGGTCATTCTTCCTGACTTATAACTCGCGTCTTTTTCCTTGAATACCGGAGTACCTGTTACTTTGCCGGAAGTGTCTTTTACTCCCTCTGCGTAAACTTCATCTTTGCTCCAGTCTATAATGATTTTCGCGGCATCCAGAACAATATCCTGATAAGTGATATGGGCACTACCATACAGGTAAGCCATTTTATTTTCTACATCAAAAATGATGGAATCCTTTGCCGTATATTTAATTTCCGAGGAGATGCCCGAGGAACTTACGGGTATTTTGA
This sequence comes from uncultured bacterium, assembly GCA_903835275.1. GTDB lineage: Bacteria > Bacteroidota > Bacteroidia > CAILMK01 > CAILMK01 > CAILMK01. Next base: position 2,559 of record CAILMK010000170.1, read on the forward strand.
TGCTGTCCTTTTTTACC
>CAILMK010000171.1 GCA_903835275.1 uncultured bacterium
AATGAAAAAATTATCAAACAAAAAGGCCTTTCAACTTCGTGTTAAACTCACCTTGGTTCTGATTCTTTTCAGCATCATTGCCGTGAACACCCATGCCCAGATTCAGGAGGATACCTGCTATGCATTGCAGAAAGTGGAAATAATGCACAGGGGACAGAAATTCGACTATCATCCCATCTACGGGCAAACTAAAATGGACGTCATTGTACGCCTTAATAAACCTGAGCAGGATAATATTATTTTCCGCAGCAACGGAGATTACATTTTCCACGGGCAGAAAGTGGCTACATGGGATAAAAAAAGAGATTCCAGTATTTGGTTTGAAGGTTTTACCGACTGGGATATTACCAGTTATTACCAATACACCTTGCATACAATAGTATATCATGCAGCGGATACACTAGTCCTTAGCCAGGAAGGAAAGTTATTCTTTTATCTTCCGTGTTCCGTCGCAAAAAACAGGGAAAAATTTGATGAGAGGCATCAATACGATGTATATGTCCAGAGAGGTTTTATAGCCGGAGTGAGGTATACCAATGGCGTGGCAGGTGAGCTTGGATATTCCTATTCAGAAGAATATAGCGGCGATACCGACCCAAGACTTTATGAATTTACCCTAAGTTGTTCCTATAATGCACTTCAAAAAATATCCGGGATACACATGGGCTTCCACGGAAATTTTTATGACCCTACCACCATACCCTTAACTATCGGGTTAGAATTCAATTCGCTACTCAAGGGTAAAGCGGTAGATTTTGGCTTTATACCGGAAGTAGGCCTTAACCCGGGTTTCATATCTCCCCTCCTGGGGAATGTGGGATTTTATTACGGATATAATTTTCTTTTTGTAGACCATCATATTCCGGGAGTGCAACACAACACTTTTGGGGTTCAATTCAATCTTCCCATACACAGACACCATACATACGAGTTCAAACATGAGAGCACTGAATACCGGGACAGGTATTGAAAATTTTTGCCCCGGGTTGACACCCGGGCTACAATAATGCCATCCCTACGGGATTGAGCTCAACAAAAAAAGGAGGCAGATGCCTCCTTTTAATAACTATATTACTTTATAACGTTTAACCTTTATTACGCCACCTTCAGGTGGGATAACGTAAAGTTGTGCAGCTTGGAAATAACCAGTGCTTTATCCACATGGTATTCTTTGATCTCTTCTTCGTTGGATGGAATATCATACATGGCATCCAGCATAATGGATTCTATGATGGAACGCAGGCCACGGGCGCCGAGTTTTAGCTCGATCGCTTTTTCGGCAAGATATTGAATTACGTCATCATCAAATGTAAGAGCAACACCTTCCATTTTCATCAGCTTCTGGTATTGTTTTACCAATGCATTCTTAGGCTCAGTAAGGATGGCACGCAGGGTATCCGTAGTGAGGGGATCCAAATGCGCTATCACTGGCAGACGACCTATAAGTTCGGGTATCAATCCGAATTTTTTCAAGTCGTGAGGCGTGATGTATTGCAGGAAGTTTTCCTTGTCGTGTTTCATTTCAGCATCTTCCGCTTTCTTGAAACCGATGGGCTGTGTATCCAATCTCTTTTCAATGATGCGTGCCACACCATCAAATGCACCGCCGCAAATGAAGAGGATATTGGAAGTATTTACACTCACCATATTCTGCTCCGGATGCTTTCTGCCGCCTTGTGGTGGCACGAGCACTGTAGAGCCTTCCAGGAGTTTCAACATGGCCTGCTGCACGCCTTCGCCGCTTACATCACGGGTAATGGAAGGGTTATCCCCACCTTTGCGGGCTATCTTATCAATTTCATCTATATATACAATGCCGCGTTCGGCTGCTTCAACATCATAATTGGCGGCTTGCAGCAAGCGGGTAAGTACGGTTTCCACGTCTTCGCCCACATACCCGGCTTCAGTAATAACCGTTGCATCGGCTATGCAGAAAGGAACATCCAGGATACGCGCAATGGTACGCGCCAAAAGGGTTTTACCTGTTCCCGTTTCACCAACCAGCAGGATATTGGATTTTTCGATCTCCACATCGCTGATATCAGAACCTTGTGTGAATATGCGCTTGTAGTGATTGTACACCGCTACTGAAAGCACTTTCTTCGCCTTGTCCTGACCTATTACATACTGGTCGATATGCTTTTTGATCTCGGCAGGCTTCATGAGGTTTTTCCTCGGGCGGTTTTTGGTGCGCCTTGATATTTCCGCCTGGAGTATCTTATCAGCCTCCTGGATACATTTATCGCAAATATATCCGTCCTTCCCTTCTACCAGAAGTAGTGCATCTTTTTTGCTTCTCCAGCAAAAGGAACAATATTCGTCTTTACGCATAAGCTATTTTAATGTGTGCAGTGATTAGAATACACAAAAGTAACACCTAAAACACCAAATGTTACCAAAAGGTCACCTTATTCACCGAAAATGTAAGGAAATAGAGGAAATCAGTCAACAATTGACAGTTAACAGTCAACAATCGTCAAACAGACCGACCTTGTAGGGGCTCAATATTTTGAGCCCTGTTGTGATTGAATTCTATTTCCAATATAAATCAAAAAAAATCCCTGCATTGCTGCAGGGATTTTTGGTTTGTATATACTCTAAGCTACCAGTAGCCCGAAATTATTACCTCTTCCTGATTTTGTCTGTAACAACGGGAAGATCCTTCCAGGATGATTGTAAAGCTATATAAACCAGTGTAACAGTTTGAAATAAAGCAATTTCATTTTTTGGAATAATGGTTGCATACGGATTAACATACACTATCCCTAAAACGAATTTTTGACACGTCCTTATAAAGGTTGACTACTTTTACATAACCATTATGAGAACAAAGGTAGAAAACATTGAGCAGAAACGGATTAACA